>DDYW01000148.1 GCA_002348185.1 Candidatus Hydrogenedentes bacterium UBA2224
TTTTTTTATCCGGCGATTAAAGACAGCGCAGTCAGCCCGGCAGTTCGGGCCGGTATTCGAAGTGCATCGTGTCGTAATGAAACCACTTGCCGCCCCAGATGAAACCGTGCCGCTCAAAAACCTCCACGACCTGTCTGAGTCGGCCGTCCTGAAGAATGGACACCGGGTAGACGGGCGCGTCGTTCGGGGGGCGCGTATCCCATTTCCAGTATCGATGGAGCGCCCTCGGGAGCTGAAAATCAATCGCCGCGCCGAAACTGTGCATGCTGAGCCGCGTCGTACCGGCTATCGGACGCCAGGCGAATGTGCCGACGGGCTGGGCAACATACTGTTGTACGTCGGCGGGCAATGTCTTCAGCTCTTCCCGGACCCGGCACAACGCCTCCGCCGCGCCGTTGACCTTCGTGAACGGCACGCTCGTGCCGCCCAGCCACTCCACGGGGACCAGGTTTCCACGGACCGCGTCCGCGGAGCTGCCGTACATCTTCCTGAAAAAGGCGTCGTTGCGGACACGGCCCGGATCGGCGTTGACGAGCGGGGCGGCTGACGGCCATGACCGCGGGTAGCGCATGGCCATCTGGTCCTTCAGACTCGCGCGGTTGAGCAGGTCTTCGAAACCGGTCTTTGGCACGCCGTCATCAAAGACCATTTCCGTCCCGTCTTTCCACAAGACGGTGTTCGGCCTTTCGGTCGGGACAAGGTGGTCGGGATAGGCCCGGACCAGGGCGTCCAGGGCAGAGACGTCCTGCGCGGCAGCGGCCGCCAGTGCCGGGCACAGCAGGCCCAGCGCACACGCGGTAGATGCGATGATGGCGGGTATTCTCAGCATTTCGGCAGTATACACGAGCATCAATGGCCGCGGAACACCCGTCCCTTCGAACGGGGACACCTGGTCTCGTCGCGGGCGACGTTTGGAACAGGTCTCCGTTCCTCGCCGGTCATTCCGGTTTTCGTCGTGCGTGTCCGAGCCGACGGGCTCATAGGTTGCATTCCCGGCCGTTTCTCTTGTGCGCGTTTCCCGTGTTAGCATGGGCGGACGTCTCACGAGGCAGTGACAGGAGGGGAACGCGATGGTAACACGACGGCGTTTTGTGCAGGTGAGCGCCGCGGCCGGAATGGCCGTGGTGGCGAGTCGAGGCGCCCGGGCCGAGGTGCGCGAACGGGTTCGTGACCGCATGTGGCTCTGGTCGCATCATCCCGGCGTGTACGACGGCATGTTCGGCCTGCCGCGCAACTCGAGGATCACGCCCGTGGACGCCGCCAGGTATCTGGGCACGCCCAACATCATGTTTATCCGCGCCAGCGGCGAGCCCCCGTACCCCTTCGAGGACTACGCCGCCGCGTTCAAGGACGTCAAGCGACTGCAATGGTCGATCACGGGCAGCGCGGGCGCCACGTCGCGCGAGGAACGCGAGTACGCCCTCCAACTCGCCGCGTCCATGCCCAACATCACGGGTCTGTACATGGACGACTTCTTCAACTTCGCCCGCCAGGGCGAGGAAGCTTCCATGCCGGTGGAGGAGGTCAAAGCCATTCGGGACCGGATGACCGTCAACGGCCGCCGGCTCGAACTCGGCATCGTCGTGTACACCGCGGACCAGTTTGACGACCGGATGCGCCCCTACCTCGAACTCTGCGACGCGATCTCGCTCTGGTCGTGGTCCGCGGCCGAGCTCGACGGGCTTGAAGACAATTTTGCCCGATTGAGGGAAATCGCGCCCGGGAAAAAACTGCAGATGGGGTGTTACATGTGGGATTACGGGCCGCGCCAGCCCATGCCGCTCGAACGCATCGAACGCCAATGCGCGCTCGGCCTCCAGTGGCTTCGCGAGAAGCGCATCCACGATATGATCTTCTGCGGCGCCCATCTCTGCGACCAGGGCCTCGAAGCCGTCGAGGCGACCCGCAACTGGATCGGCCGGGTCGGCGAGCAGCCGCTGTAGCACGCGGCAGAGCCTGGGTTGGTGTGGAACGGACGCCGTTACGCGGGCGAATGCAGTCTCTTTCTCGACATGGCCGTGACCGTTGTTGGCGAGTTTGAGTAGCAACCATGGAGTACAGGCAATGAAGCACCGCGTCCTTTGGCTGTTGTTCCTGTCCACGGCGATCGTGTTTTCCCCATTCGCGCAAGGCGCCGAGGTTCCGGTCGAGCCGTATTCCTCGCAGCCGACGGCCGGCGAGATGGCGTTTGTTGCCCAGTGGGCGCAGTTCATGCTCAATCAGGGGGACGCGGGCAGCGGGCGCTACGCCGCCGATCTCCCGTTTTCTTTCCGGTGCGGCGAGCGAAGCAGCCGGGAGTGGGTTACTCTCGCCACGGCAAACATCACGCCGGGGGAATGGCGGGATGACAAAACGCGCACGCATCTGTTGCGCTGGAGCGATACCCAGACGTTGCTCTCGTGCGAAATGGAACTGACCGAGTTTCAGGATATTCCCGCCTTGCAGTGGGTGGTCCGCGTCCGCAACGACGGGCAGGCCGACTCGGCGAAGCTACACGACTTCTGGGGGATCGACACGAGTTGGCACGCGGCGGACGGTTCGATGCCGGTGCTGCACCGTTCCGTGGGGTCGCCGGGCCATGAGGACGATTTCAGCCTCATGAGCGAGGTCATGCACAACTCGATGTGGGAAAAGCGCCGCCGGATCGCCATGGATACGCCCACAAACACGGCGTGGGGCCAGGCGCATGCGTACCTTATTCCGAATGATAGACGTTCGAGTGCGGTGTGGCTCCCGTTCTTCAATTATCAGACGGGCGGCGACGGGCTGATGGTGGGACTCGGCTGGAGCGGGGCCTGGCGCGCCTATTTCGACCATCAGGGAGAAGGGAAATCGACCATCCTGGCCGGCGTCGAGAACTTCGATTCGATTCTGCATCCCGGCGAAACGGTGCGGTCTACGCTGAATCTCCTTCTCTATTGGCAGGGGGAGATGCTGCACGGACAAAACATGTTTCGCCGGCTCGTGCTCGAGCAGTATTCGCCGCGTGCCGACGGCAAACGGGTTGAGCCGCCGATCTCGGGCGTCGTGTGGGGAGGGGTCCCGTCAAACGAACATCTCGAGATCATCGACAAGATCAAGGCGTATCAGATTCCGCTGGACGTGTATTGGTTTGACGCCGGCTGGTACGGAACGGGGGTGGTGCCCTCGTACTCCGTCTTTGAGGGCGACTGGGGTCCCATGGCCGGGGACTGGCGGCCCAATCCGAACTGGCACAATGGAACGCTCAAGCCGGTCAGCGACGCCGCGCACGCCGCGGGCATGCAGTTTCTGGTGTGGGTCGAACCGTGCCGCGCCATTCACGGGCGGCCGGTCACGCTGGAGCATCCTGAGTATTTCCTGACCGGAAATGCCGACGGCCAGATTCGCGACGGGCAAACGCTGCTGCTCGATCTCGGCAAGCCGGAATCTTTGAAGTGGGCAATCGATGTCGTGGGCGGTCTGATCAGGGACTACGGCATCGACTGGTACGAGGAGGATTTCAATCTCGACCCGAACCCCTATCTGGAGGCGGCCGCGGAGCCGGACCGGTGGGGCATGAATGAAATGCGTTTTATCGAGGGGCATTTCGCCTTCTGGGACGCTCTCCTTAAGGAGTTCCCGCATCTGGCCATCCTGAATTGCGCCAGCGGCGGACGGCGCATTGACCTGGAGTCGATCCGGCGCGGCCAGCCTCTCTGGCGAAGCGACTACAACTGCTTTCCCGAAGCAACCGCCGAGTCGACGCAGGACCAGAGTTACGGCATTCAGTATTGGCTGCCGATCCAGGGAAGCGCAACGCGGGGCTGGACGGTCCTGGATACGTATGACGCCCGCAGCGCGTTGAATCCCGGGATGGAAAACTGGCTGGTCGCGAAAACCGAACCGGAATGGCGCCAGATCAAGGCGAATGCCGTTCAAGCGCAACGCTGCAAGAAGTACTTTTTTGGCGATTACTATCCCTTGACCCACGAACAACGCACGCCGGCCGCGTGGACGGCCTATCACCTGTATCTTTCCGCGGAACGGGAGGGGATGATTCTCGCGTTGCGGCGTGAGCAGAGCGACGTTCGTGAAATGACATTTGACCTGCTGACGATTGACCCGGCGGCACAATGGAAGTTTGAGGATTATGATTCCGGGGAAACCTGGGTTGTCTCGGGCAAACAGATTCGCGAGGAAGGGTTCAAGGTCGTCATCCCGAACCGTCGTGATTCGCGGCTGATCTTCTATTCGGCCGGGGATACGGTTCCCGCTCCGGAAACCCAGGCAGTGAAGAAAGACAAGATCGTCTTTCTGGGCAACAGCATCACGCGGCATGCACCGTCGGAATCGATTGGATGGACGGGGAACTGGGGCATGGCGGCCAGCGCCGAGGAGAAGGACTACGCTCATCTCGTGGTCCATGCGTTGACGGAATCCGCCGGAAACGGCGCCCCGGCGCCTACGGTCAAGACGCTGAACATCGCCGATTTCGAGCGGCAATTCGCTACGTATCCCGTTGAGGAGACTCTGCGCGAGTTCATCGATTTCAAGCCGGACCTGCTCATTCTGGCTATCGGTGAGAATGTGCCCGCATTGACGACGCCGGAATCCGAGACGCAGTTCTACGAGAGCACGGTCAAGCTGCTGAAGGCGTTTCAGCAGGATGCGAATCCGACAATCATTGTGCGGAGCGGTTTCTGGCCGTCCTCGAATAAGGACGCATGTCTCAAGCGCGCGTCCGGCGACGTGGGCGCTACGTTTGTCGATATCAGTGCACTCGCCAAAGACGAGGCCAACTACGCCCGGTCGGAGCGTCAAATCGCGCACGCGGGGGTCGCGGGGCATCCGGGCGACAGGGGTATGAAGGCGATCGCGGATGCGATCGTGGGCGCGATCGGGAAGCTTCAGACCCGGTAGGCTTGGCGCTGCGCAGCGGCAGTTCAAAGGAGGTCGGGTTTCGAGTCTCGAGCATCGGGGGCGGCGGGACGGTTTGCCTTTCGCTCGGAAGGTTCGATATCGTAGGGATTCACTCCAAATTCGTCTTGAGGAGGCTGATTATGTTGCGCTTAGCCACGATTCTCGTTGTGTCGGCATTCGTCCTGGGAATAACCTCGTCTGCGTTCGCGCAGGCGCCCGGCGTGGTGGTGTATTCCGCGCCGGAGGGCGAGACGCTTTCGGGAGATTTCACGGTGACGGTTGCGGGTCAGGCGGCGCCAGTCTATGTATGCCGCGTGTCGGCGCTCCCCTTTAATCAGGTGTGGCCGGGGTATCAGCGGCCGATCGACCAGACAGAGCTGGCCTCGTTCGTCTATTGGGACATGTCCGCGCCGGTGGATGTCGAAGTGGTCAGCCAGCGCGCCATCGAGTCCGTCGCGATCCGGCCGACGGCCCGGGGCATTCAGCCGCAGGTCGAAGGCAACCGCATCCGGTTCCACCTGGATACGCCGCAACAACTCACCGTGGAAGTGAATGGGTGGCACCAGGCGTTGCACGTGTTCGCGAATCCGCCGGCGGTGACAGCACCCGAGCCAAACGCTCCCGGCGTACGCTACTTCGGCCCCGGCATCCATCGCCCGGGCAGAATGACGTTGCAGAGCAATGAGACCGTCTATCTGGCGGGTGGGGCCGTGGTGTACGGCTGCTTCGAGGCCACCGACGCCACGAATATCAAGATTCTGGGACCGGGCATCCTCGATTCCAGCGAACTGGAACGGTACTTCGGAATCACGGACGCGAGTAAGTACCTCGACAATTTCGGCGGTTGCATTCACGTTGTACGCTGCACCAACGTCACGATCGATGGCCCGATTCTGCGCGATCCGCCTTTGTGGTGCCTCTCGGCGTTCAACTGTTCGGAGATACAGATTGCCCGTACCAAACTGATCGGTCTCTGGCGGTACAACGCCGACGGGATCGACCTCTGCAACTGCAGGAATGCGGTCGTGCGCGACTGTTTTGCGCGCACGTTCGACGACAGTCTCGTGGTCAAAGGGCTGCCGTACGATAAGGACGCGCCAATCAGCAATATCCTGTTCGAGGGTTGCGTCGTGTGGAACGAATGGGGCCGGGCGCTCGAGATCGGCGCCGAGACGGCTTCGCCTGAAATCTCGGACGTCATCTTTCGCGATTGCGATGTCATACGGACTGCCGAAATTGCGATGGATGTCCAACACGGCGATCGCGCGGCCATTCACGACGTGACGTTCGAGCGGATCCGATTCGAGGTCGACGAGGTCAATTATTCCCCGCAGATACAGAACGGCCGCGAAGCAACGTACACGGGCCAGCCGGGCCATCGCCCGCACTTCCTGGTCCTGGTGATCCTCCGCGGTGCATGGTCGAGCGATCAGGAGCGCGGCACGATGCGGGACATCGTCGTGCGCGACTGCTCGATTACGGGCAAGGTGCTTCCGCCTTCCTCGCTGAGAGGGTTCGACGAAACGCACGACATCAAGAACGTCACGATCTCGAACCTGCAGATCAACGGGAAAGTCGTAACGACCCTCGAAGAAGCCGCGATAGGCGTGGGCCCGTTTGTCAGCGACGTACGGATCGAATAGACAGACGCCGCCAGCGGGTGCGCGCGAAACCCGCCCATGGAGCGACCGCGTCTCCTACTTGGTGCCGGGCTGCGGAGGAGCTATCTGGGCGTACAGATCAGTGGGCCAGAGTCCCATGCGTATGAAACCCTCCGGCAGGGGCGACTTGAACTGGAGGTAGGCCTGCACGGTGCCTTTGGCCGTGTAGCTCACGGCCTCCGAGTCGGGACCCGCCGTGAACACCGTAGAGCCGGCCAGGATGCAGTTCTCGAGGTCGACGTGCAGGCGGCCCGTGTCCCGATGGCCTTGGGTACAGATGATGCCGGTTGACTTCGCGCCCATTTCCGGCTGGGTGAAGTTCAGCACAATCATGCGGCAGTTGGTGAATTTGCCGCGCGCGCAGTAACTCGCGTAGGACAGGGCGACCGCATTGTCAGGATGGACCAGGGTGCAGTCCTCGTAGACCACATGCGGGAATTCGGGCATCGTCTTTTCCCACCCGCCAAGCAGAACGGCGGCCGTGTCGCCCACCCAGTCGAGCGCCAGGAAGTAACACCGGCGGAACACGCTGGGTTCGTTCTCCCGAACGATCGGATAACACACGCCGCCGCCGAACGCGCGGCCCGTGCCCACGCAGTCCTCGACGATAACCGTGAATCCTTCGCCGCTCTTGTCGGTAAGGTCCCAGAACAGGCCCGCGTCGCCTCCGGCCGTATAGAGATTGCGCAATATCCACCGGTCCCAGATGATGCTCGAAAAGGTCTCTTTGTTGTTCCCGGTGCTCCAGTTCTGTGACGACGCGCGAATGGTGCCCCACCAATCCCAACTCTTGAAACCCAACTCCGGGTCGCCCGAGTCGATGAGCACCCAACCGGTCGCGCCCGAGCCCAGCGTGCCGTCGACGTCGCCGATGAGCGCGTTGCAGGCGCCCGCGGCGCCCTTTGTGTTCGGAGCCAGATTGGCTTCGACGTATCGGTCAGGACGAACCACGACGGTGTATCCGCCTTGTTCATCGGGAATGGCGCTCAGGGCTGCCTGGATGGTGTGGAATCCCGTCGCCCAACTGCTGCCGTCGGAATTGTCGCCCTGTTTTGAGACATAGATTGTAGAACCCTGATGGCCGGCGTAATCCTGCGCGGTCGGATCCCAGGGAGCGGCCTGCGCGTTGAACACGACTCCCACGCACAACAACACGTGCACGGCCAGCGCACGCGTGAAACGAATCCACATCGAACCCTGGGTCAAGCGCTTCATGGATTTCCCTTTCATGGCAGAGGGCCTGTGACGAATCTACGGATTTCCGATACCAACCGTGAACCTGGACGTGGCCATTGAAGTTTCTATCAGAGTATGCGCTGGAGATCAAACGGCCAAGTTGAATTGCCCCTGATTCTCTGCTCATTATCTGGGAAAATCGACTGGACTCACACCATGAAAGCCTGACGGCGGAGAAAGCGGAAAACACGGATGGTGGTAATTCATAGTCAACCGAAGACTGGCGGAGAAACGAACAAACGGCCACTGGCTTCCATGCTGACTGGTTTTCTCGCTCTGGTCGGCCTCGTTGCCTTATGCCCTGTGCTTGCGGCGGCGCAGGTGGTGCGGCAGGATGTTGCGGAGGTGGCGGCGGTCGAGCGGGCGAACGAAACGCTGGCACCAGCGCACGCGTTTAAGAAGCTCGAATCCAAGGAGGGCGAGTGGCGGGTAGAGAACGGCGCGCTGGTGCAGGCGGATGCGTCGGCGCCGTATGCGCGCACGTTCATTCAGGGACCGCGCTGGATGGATTGCGTCATCAAGGCGAAGGTGCGGGTGGATGCCGTCGGCCAATCTGCAGCGTCACCCGGTGCACGGATCATCGTACGCGGCGACGAAGCAACAGACACGTTCATCACCGTGGGCCTGTGGGCGGGGAGCCGCGAGGTGCATATCGAGAAGTCGCGGGGGTTGGCGTTCGAGCCGATGAAGAGCGACCACCTCGGCACTCCCGCGGTCGCGCCGTTTCCGGTGGAACTGGGCAAGACGTACGAAATGACCGTCGTCACCGACCATGGGACGATCTATTGCTACATCGACGGCGGGTTTGTGGTGTTGGGGCAAGAGGCGGATTTCACCGTTCAACCGGCCGGGCGCGTGGGGTTCTTCACGAACGCGGCCACCGGTACGTTCAGCGACGTGTCCGTTACAGGGCTCAAGGACGTGACGTCGTCGCCGGTCACCCCGTATGCGGGGAATCCGGTAAACCTGACGATTTATTCGCCCGCGGTGATCAAAGATGACCGGTTTCGGATGTGGGATTCGCTGCTGGGCCGATACTGCGAGTCTGAAGACGGAGTAACGTGGACCTGGCCGGCGGGCAAGGAAACTGTCGTCGATGAGGGCAACACGGGCGACTGGCCCGGGGGCAACCAGTGCGGCGATCCCGACGTGCTGAAGTGGGATGGCCAATACTGGATTACCTTCTGGTCCACGTGTAACCGCCGTAACGGGGCCTTCGACGGCATGGGATTGAAACGTTCGCCGGATGGCATCCACTGGACCCCCGAATCCGCGAACCCGGTTTTCTACATGGGGCCTCTTGGCGACTGGGACGAGATGGTGGTGGGCGATCACGCGATGATCAGGGGCGGTGACCGCTTCAAGTTGTGGCACGTCGGCATCACGCGCGGGCAGCGGGGCTACCGGAACGAATTCGGGTACGCCGAAAGCCCCGACGGTATCCACTGGCGCAAGTGCCGCCTCAATCCGATTCTCACACAGGGTAAACCGGGAACATGGGATGGCGGGTGGATCTATGCGGCGGGCGTCGTGAAAATCGATGACGAGCAGTCGGAAACGCACGTGTATGCCGGCAAGCCCGGGGCGAGTTATCACCTCTTCTACACCGGTCAGCCCAGCAACAACGAAGTGATCCCCGGCGTAAAACGCATCGGGTATGCGTTCTCCCTCGACGGCATTCACTGGGTCAAGTGGAATGACCCCGACACGGCCGAGCCGTTTCACGACAGCGATCCGGTGGTGACGTGGCCCGATTATGGGCAGGAGGGGCACACGGGCATAGGCGCGGCGACGGCGATGCTCCTGGGCGACGAAGTGCGGATCTACTATTCGATGTACGAGGAGCGGCCGGATATGCGGTGGTCGCTCGAAGGGCCGACAGGCACGGGGTTCGCCACGGTGAAGGTGGACACACTGCGGCAGATCGTCGCCGACGCGATGGCGAAGGGCTTACTGCAGTGCTCGAGTCGCAAAGAGCTCGAGGCCACACTCGATGAACCGTTGCCGCAGTCCATGTGGGACGATCTCCAGGGGCAGGCGCTGGCGGCGGTGCAGGCGAAGAATTCAGGCGACGCCGACGGCGCGAGGGCGGCCCTGGCCGGGATCGCAGCGACCCGCGCCAGGTTTACCAAAGCCCTCGAACGCTACTACGCGAGCGCGTTCGCGCCGCTGAAGCAGGTCGTGGATGCGCTGGAGGCCGGCCGCAGCGTAACCGAGAAACTGCTGTGGAGTCTTCCGCCGGAGCGCGCGGAGAATGTTGCGTCGCCGGTCGAATTCGCTGATTTGAACCTCGAGACCGGCAACAGTACCGTCATGATCGAGATCGAGGCGCAGTGCGACCGCTTCGCCGTCGCGCGCGTGGCATGGGCAGCGGACGACGGTTTCACGCCCGGGCACGAAATGGAGTTCGTGGCGGGCTACCCCGGAGTGGAATCTCCGACCCATCGCGTTACGATTGCCCCGGACGGCCGTCCCGTCACCGCGCTGCGCCTGCAGTTCCCTCCGGGGGCCACCGTCGCGCTGAAACAGGTCCGCATCCGCGAATTCCACCTCCCGCCGGCGGCGACCGAAAAACCGTAGAGCACGCGGCATTTCACGTGCGAGGCGCCTGAACGCCTCCGGGAACGTCTGTTCATTCTCGGCTTTGCCTTCACCGCGGATGTTGGAGCGCCGGAAGAGGATTGGCATACGCGTTCCCTGCAGGTTAAGATAGTCTTTCCGACTGGCAGTGGAGGCAGGCAAGGAATTAGAGAGGAAGGTCACAATGAGTGCACGAGTGCTGTTTTGGGGCGTGGTGGCGGTGTGCTGCGCGGCGGCGCCGGTTCTGGCCGAGCCTGCGCCCGAGGCGAGCGGGGACCCGTTCATGGGCGAGTATGAGGGCGTCTATCATTGGGTGGGCCGTCCCGACATTCCCGCGAAAGGCCTGATCGTCGCGGAGGGTCCGGGCCTCTACCGTATGATGGCCCAATGCCAGACCGAAGGCGGCCAGATCAACCAGGTGGAACTGCACGGGCAGCTTGTGGGCCCGCGCGTCATCTTCCACGGCTACACGGGCTCGGGCCAGTGGGATGCCGAGGCTGCGCAGGACACGCTGAACGTAAAGGGGGCGTACAAGACCTCGTTCGAGCTCAAGAAGGTGGAACGCCGTTCTCCGACCGAGGGCCAGGCGCCTCCGGAGGGCGCCGTGGTACTGCTTCCCTATGAGCCGGGCACGGCTCCGGACCTGGGCGCCTGGACCAATGGCAACTGGAAGGCTTATGACGACGGCAGTATGGGCGTGCAGCCCGGGACCGGTCCAAACACGACCCGGGACATGATCGGCGACTGCCGGCTCCACCTGGAATTCTATCTGCCCCTGATGGCGGGCGCCTTTGGCCAGGGACGGAGCAACAGCGGCGTGTACGTGCAGAACCGCTACGAGATCCAGTTGCTCGATTCCTTTGGCGTGCTGCCCCAAACGGGGGGCGATTGCGGCGGCCTGTACGATATTTCCACGCCGCTGGTGAACGCGTCGTTTCCGCCCGAGCGCTGGCAGACGTACGACATCGAGTTCCGCGCCGCCCGCCTCAACGAGGACGGTTCCCAAAAGGAGCCGGCCAGGCTCACGGTGCGCCATAACGGCAGTGTCATTCAGGAGAATGTGGCGCTTGCCGGACCCACGCCCGGCGGGACCGCGGGGCCCGGCGCCCCGGAAGACATCCTGCACCTGCAAGACCATGGCAACCAGGTGCGGTTCCGCAACATCTGGTATGTGCCGTTGAACGACTGACATGCGGGCGGGATAGAACCGTGGATCAGGCGAGAAGAACGCCGGACTCGCTCAGGCGACCCGTTGTTTTCGCGCGGTTTCAGTCTCGGGTTGGGGCCGTGTCACAGCGGGCTCCAGCGGGCGGGTGCCGCCGCATTGCGGGCATTGTCCGAACAGGAGTTCGGGAATCTCCGGCCAGGTGCATTTGCCAAGGCGGCGCGCGCAATTGAAGCAAAGAGGAGAGGCCCCCGTTGCCCGTTCTTCCTGGTCTTCCATGGTCGTTCTCCGTGCGGGCGGGGCCTCGTGTCGTAACGCCGGGATGCTCAGGGTGCCTGTCTGCAGCCTGTAACGGGAGGGGCAGATGGGCGCCCCTCCTCGGTGGTTCTTGACGTCGGTGTGCGGCCATGCCGCAGGCGCGGTTCGCCCGCGGACGCCGTCACGCTACTACTAGCATCCCCGTTTCTTGGCCGCGGGCTTTTTCGCGGCGGTCTTCTTTTTCGCGACGGCTTTCTTCTTCGGCGCCACCTTCTTCTTTGCTGCTGGCATCTTCCTTCTCCTTGCTTAGGTTCTCACTGTGACAACCCTACACTGCATAGTGTAGCACATACTGCTAAAAAGCACAATATGTTGTATTACGGGGTTTCCAAGGAAAGCGGGAGGGCTTCGGAAGCCCGCAAAGAACCGGAAGGCTGGCGGCGTGACAGGGCCGGATGGCCCGGGAAAGGGCCCGGAAACCCCGGTGTATACGCCCACAGAGCGCCGGGGCGCTCCCGACCCCGAAAGGTATCTGCATCGTGGAAACGGGCGGCGCGGTCGCCCTATACTCGTGTGAGCAAACGGGATCCGCGGACCGGCCAACGGTACACCGGGAACCGAATCGCTCGAATGCACTGACGCTTCCGTTCATGGAGATGGTCAACATGACAGAAATGGGACGGCGCGCTTTCATGACCTCGTGTGGTCTTGCGGCGGGTGGTCTGTCGCTGCGCCGAAAGGCGCTTGCGGCGCAGATGGCCGAGGGGGCGTCGACGGGTCGCGTGACGCCGCCGGCCGGACCTCCCCGGCCGAATATCCTGCTCATCATGACGGACCAGCAGCGCGGCGACTGTCTTGGCATCGACGGGCATCCCGTACTGCTGACGCCCACCCTGGATCGCATCGCCGGGCAGGGCGTGCGGTTCACCCGCGCATACACGACGTGCCCGTCCTGCATTGCCGCCCGCCGGTCGCTGCTGTCCGGCCAGTTTCCCGCCACCCACGGCATGGTGGGGTACCGCGACGGCGTGGAATGGGACGCGCCGCCTACGCTGCCGCAGGTCCTGAAGGAACACGGCTATCAGACCTGGCTGGTGGGCCGGAACATGCATCAGCATCCGCCGCGCAAGCGCTACGGATACGAGCACATGGTCATCAACGGGCGCGAGGACGGGGATTACGAAGAGTGGCTGCGACGCGTCGAGCCCGAAGGCAGCGGGGGCTACTACGGCGCCGGGGTCATGCACAACGATTGGACCGCGCGGCCCTGGCACATGCCCGAGGCGTTTCATCAAACCAACTGGACCGTGAACGAGGCGCTGGAGTTTCTGCGCAAACGCGATCCTTCGTGTCCGTTTTTCCTGACCGTCTCGTTCCTGGCGCCCCATCCTCCGCTTGTTCCCCCCGCGCCGTATATGGAACGCTATCTGCGCACGGAGCTCCCGGGACCGGTGATTGGCGACTGGGCCGAACCGCCCGAAAACGACGGGCTCGGCATGGGCCAGAGCGCCTCCCGCGTAGACCTACAAGGCGATGCGCTCCGGTCCGCGCGCGCGGCCTACTACGGCCTGATCAACCACATCGACGATCAGCTCAACCGACTGCTGAACCCCGTGACCGGCGTGACGGACGACAATACCCTCATCGTGTTCACCAGCGATCACGGCGAGATGCTCGGCGACCACTACTTGTGGCGGAAGTCGGTGCCCTACGAGTCATCGGCCCGCATCCCGTTTCTGCTACGTCCGCCGGCGCGGTTTGGGGCGGCCCCCGGCGCCGTGGTGGAACAGGCGGTGTGTCTGGAAGACATTATGCCCACCATCCTATCAATGGCCGGCATCGTCCCGCCGGAAACCGTCGAAGGTATGGATCTGTCGCCTCTCGTGCGCGGCGAAACCGCCGGTACGCGGCCGTATCTCCACATCGAACATGCCCCCCTGCACCACACCCTCACCGACGGCAGGGAAAAGTACATCTGGTTTGTCGCGGATGGGCGAGAGCAGTATTTCCGTTTGACGGAAGACCCCCATGAACGGCGCAACCTCGCCGGAAAGTCCCGGCACGCGGAGCGTGTGGCACATTGGCGCCGCCTGCTGGTCAGCGAGCTCGCCGGCCGGCCGGAAGGGTTTTCCGATGGGCATGCGCTGATTCCCGGAGTCCAGTATGCGCCCGTGGTTCCCAGGGCCTGAGTGCGGATGCTTCATCGAAAGGCGCGTATGGGTTCGTTCAGCCGTTTAGCAGTGGCGATTCTGGCAGGGTGCATCGCCGCGGCCGCAACCGGTGAGGACTGGCCCCAGTTCCGGGGTGTGAACCGCGACGCACGGTCTCCCGAGACGGGCTTGCTCACGCAGTGGCCCGAAGAAGGCCTCCAGCCGCTCTGGGTGGTTGAAGGGCTCGGCAAAGGCTACGCGTCCGTTTCGGTCGCGGGCGGCATGCTGTTCACGACCGGCATGACCGGCGAAGCCAATGAGGGCGTGTTGTCCGCCGTCGACCTGTCGGGAAACATAGTATGGCAGACTCGATACGGTCCCGAGTGGAGCAAGATGCATCCGGGTTCCCGGAACGCGCCCACCGTTGACAGAGACCGCCTTTACCAGCTTAGCGGCGTGGGACGGCTCGCGTGCCTGGACGCGGCCACGGGGGAGATCCTGTGGTCGCGGGACCTTCCTGGAGAATTTTCGGCCGAGGCGCCCATGTGCGGCTTTGCCGAAGCGCCTCTGGTCTACGGCAATGCGCTGATATGCACGCCGGGCGGCAAAGACGCCGCGCTGGCCGCGCTGAACAAGACCACCGGCGAGACCCTCTGGACCACCACCGGTTTCAGCGATCAATCCGCCTATTGCAGCCCCATCCTGCTCGCGCGCGGCGGGCTCCAGCTCGTGGCGACCATCACGGCGCGCTACGTCGTGGGCGTGGACGCCGACACGGGCCGGCTGCTCTGGAAACACCCGTTCGACACCGACGCGCAGGATCCCAACCATTGCGTCACGCCTGTCTACCACGACGGCCTGCTGTACGTCACGAGCGGACACCGCGAAGGCGGGCAGATGCTCGAACTCGCCCCCGACGGTCAGCAGGTCGCGGTACGCTGGGAAGACGCCTGCCTCAACACCGTTCATGGCGGTCTTGTCCTTGTTGATGGGTACGTTTATGGCTCAAACGCCCGCGGCAAGTGGGTCTGCCTGGATGCGAAAACAGGCCAGCTGCGCTATGAAAGCGCCGGCGTCGGCATGGGTTCGATCGCGTACGCCGACGGGATGCTCTACTGCTATGGCGACAAGGGCGCGCTGGCCCTGGTCCGGGCCACGCCGGCCGCATACGAAATCGTCAGTCGATTCAAAGTCACCCTGGGCCAGGGGCCTCACTGGGCCCATCCCGTCATCTCCGGTGGACGCCTCTACATCCGCCACGGAGAATTTCTCATGGCCTGCGACATCCGTAACCGGTGAAAACGCGCCCACGCGCGCGGGGGATGTGGGTCTCGGCATCGAGTCGGCCCGGCGATGGCAGAAGCACTGGACGGCGACCCTGGAAGAGCCGCCCCTGTCGGCGGCGCCTTCGATATCAACTCCCCGGAGACGCCGTGAAGGTGTAGACGCCAGCACCCACTTCAAACGATGTGTTGCCCGCGGAATCGACAGTTTTCCTGTCCCCGGGACTCAGATTCCCGGCACAGGGTTCCGGAGTTCTGATCACGGCGGTTGTGTTCGCCGGAATCGAAACGTTCAGTGTGAACGACGTATCCTGAGACCAGGCACATCGAACAGGGCCATACATGGAATGGAACACGCCTTCCGCGGACTGGAGACCGCTGGGGTGGGGCTCGATGAGGATACGCTTGAAACCCGGTTCGAGGGGCCGAATGCCCACCAGGTACTCATAGTACCACTGGCCGATGGTTCCGAAGGCATAGTGATTGAACGAGTTCATGCCAGAGTGGAGCTCTTCGTACTTGTCGCTGTTCCATCGCTCCCAGATGGTGGTGGCGCCCGCATCGACCATGTAACCCCACGACGGATACGAGCGTTGCGTGGCCAGCTTCCCCGCAAGGTCGTCCTGGCCGAACGTGCTCAAGACAGGCATCAGGTAGGCCGCCCCGATGAAGCCCGTTGTCAGGTGATTATCGTGCGCAATGATGTTCTGCGCAATGTTGTGGACGACGGCGGCACGTTTGTCTTCCGGGGTGATGCCAAACCAGAGGGGCACGAGGTTGGCGGTCTGTGTGCCGCCTTTGTACTGGTTGTCAGCGGCATTGAAATACCGCTCATTGTAAAGGTCTGCGATGACCGTGGCCTGGCGGCGGAGTTCGGCCGCGTCGTCCGCTTTTCCAATCGCCTCGGCCATGTCGGCAAGATACCGGGTAGAGAGATACTGGTACGCGCCGGCCAGCGTCTCTTTTGGAGACGGCTCCACCGGCACCCAGTCCCCGTAGCGGCCCATGACATAGAGTCCATCGGTTGCTCTCTCGCGCATGTAGTGGAGCCAGCCGGCCATGGCGTCATAGTTCGTCTCGATGATGCGCGTGTCGCCGTAGTAGGTGTAGATGGCCCAGGGCGCGACCGTGATGACGTCGGCCCATCCAGGCGCGCCGGGCGCGGCGTTGAGTGCCGGCGCCACGTCCGTTGCCGCGCCGTCTGGGGTGCGCGAGTCGAGAACGTCGCGCATCCATTTTGTCATGAATCCCGCCACGTTCATGTTCCAGCACGCCGTGGGCAGGAAAAGCTGAACGTCGCCTGTCCACCCCAGGCGCTCATCGCGCTGGGGGCAGTCCGTGGGAACGCTGTAGAAGTTGGAGCGCATGCTCCAGAGGATGTTCGTCTGCACGCGGTTGATGACGCTATCCGAGCACGAGAACCTGCCAATGGCGGGAAGCGCGGCGTGCATAACGTGCATCATGAGGGCGTCTTTGGGCGGCGCGCCAGGGTATCCCGTGAGTTCGGCGTAGCGGAAGCCCCGATACGTGAAGGCCGGCTCCCAAACTTCCTCCCCCACTCCTTTCAAGGTGTAGACATCGGTGCACTTCGCGCCTTGCAGGTTGTCGGTGTAGAGCGTGCCGTCGGAACGCAGGATTTCGGCGTGCCGGATCTGCACACGTGTCCCTCTGGGACCGCTGACCTTGAGCCGGGCGCGTCCCGCCGCGTTCTGGCCGAAGTCAAAGATGAAGACCCCGGGTCTGGGCACGGACACGGCGACGGCGGGGAGTACCTCCGTGACCTGGATTGCCGGCCCAACATGTGCGGCCAATTGTCCCATGGGCCCGGTCCAGGCGCGGGCAGGCAGCCAATCGTCATCTCTGAAGCCCGGCTCGCACCAGCCGGCAATCTCCTGCTGGGCATCGTAGGTTTCGCCATGGTAGATGCTGTCCTTGACGATGGGTGAGTCATGGCCCTTCCAGCCCTCATCGGTCGCAATGACCTGGCGAGTTCCGTCTTCGTAGACCATCTCGAGCTGCGCTATACCGCGGAGGTTGCCATCCTTCCAGGCGCCCGCCATGCTCCCTCCCCACCATCCATTGCCAAGCACCACGCCCACGGCATTCTCGCCGCCCCGCAACAACGTGGTTACGTCGTACGTCTGGTAGAGGATGTGCTTCGGGAAATACGTCCAGCCTGGCGTGAGCTCGTCTTGCCCAACGCGGCTTCCGTTGATGAAGAGGCGGTAGGCTCCCAGCGCGCTGACATAGACGCGAGCCCGCACGATGGGGGAGTGTTCCGTGGTAAACGCCTTACGCAGATAGAACGAACGGCTCGGGAAGCGGTCGGCCACGCGGCCCCATGGAGATTCTCCGTACCTGGCGACCAGCTTTGGCTGACCCCAGTCTTTGGCGTCAAAGCCGGGCGTCTCCCAACCTTCGGGCCCTTCCGCGGAAGTGAGCCAGTCCTGCCCCGAGCGGACCACGATCACGCGGCCGCCGGCGAGCGTGATGTGCATGCCGAAGACGATGCCCGCAATCCCGCGCGCGTGCACGCCCTCAATCGCGATGACGTTCTTCCCTGGGACGAGTTCCTTCGCGACATCAAATGACTCCACGGCCTTCCATTCGTCGCAGCCACCCAGTTCCTTACCATTCAGATAGAACGTGTACTCGTTGTTTGCGGCGCCCCACGCCGTCGCCGAGGCGACCTTGACATCCGCAGGCAGTTCAACGGTCTTCCGAAAGTAGCGGGACACCTCTCTGGTACTTTCAGCGGGATGCCAGATCCAGTCGCCGAAGACCGGCTCAGGTCCGGCCTTTGCCTCTTCAATGGTGATCCACGTGGCTTTCCAGTCGGCTGCGCTTAACAGGCCCATCTCCCAAAAGGCCGGTTCAGCCCACGGAGATGGGGCGTCCGCGTTGTCCCAGGTACGCACCGACCAATAACAGCGCTCCCCGGCGTGTAGAGCGGGACCGTCATACGGAACATGGATTGACTGCCCGGAGATGACCCGGCCGGAGTCCCACAGGGTGCCCTCCCCAGCGGCAGCGGCCGCTTCCGTTGGCGAGACGGCGATCTGGTACGCCGTCTGTGTAGCGCCCCGCCGGGAATCATTGACTTCCCAGGAAAGCCGGGGTTGCGCCACGTCAAGTCCGATGGGGTTTGTTTCGTATTCGCACCGCAGGTTCTGCGGGGCCCCAGGGCCTTCGGCATGGGCCGCCAACGCCAGTACCGCACATCCAAGCCCGTTCAGCAACAAGGTGCGCACCATCCTCGGTCTCCTTTGGGCGTTATACCCTCAGTGTACCCTGCGAGGCCCGGATGGCACCATCATTGTCGCCAGACTTGTCTCAAGCCCGAAAATGCACTTCCTGGACGGATTATCGTTCGCATGCATTCGTATGCGTTGGCGCCATATCGGGAACAGGGACGCGCCGCATGACGCGGGCCGACTGAGCGCGCGAGCATCTTCAGGATGTCGCTATGTGGCTCCCGAAAACTACAGCCTGGGGTTCGTCTCCAGATTCAGCACGTCCTCGAACACGAATGCTTCCCGTTCATTGACGCTCCGCGGGCGCGCACGGAAGTTGCGGATGACAAGGCCGTCGACATGCCGCGCGAAGAGGGCATAGGCGGGCAGGTCGCCGAACATCCAAAACTCAGGGTACTCCTCTTCCACTTCGGGAACAGGCGATTTGAGGTCGAGCTGTTCGCCCCCGGCGCGATAGGCGATATTGATGTCCTCCAAAACAATGTCTTTCGCGTACAGACCTGGTATTCCGCTGATCACGCAGGGAGATTCCACGCCGGTCGCGGTGAGCTGCCTGATGGTGATATGTTCCAGCGCGCCCGCCCGGTCTTTGTCCTTCCAGCGGTTGCGGTTGCCCAGACGGATGAAGAGGGGCGTGGTGACGTTGTTCGCCGAGACATTTCGCACGGTAACATTACGCACAGCGGCGCCGTCGACGCTTTCCAGGGCGATTGCTGAAAGTGCCCAGGGCCAGATCTCTTCCGTGAAGAGCCGGCAGTCCTCTATTAGAACATCGGAGATGTCGGACCAGGTTTCGGTGCCTATCTTGATGCAGTTGGCCGCGCTCCGGATCGCGCATTGCGTAATGCGGATGTTCTTCATGGCGCGGCTGATATCCCCGGCGAACCCGTTCTTCAGCACGATGCCGTCGTCGCCCGTGGAAATGAAGCACCGCGCGATCGCCACCTCGCTCGAACCAACGATGTCGATGCCATCGGTGTTCTCGCCGTGGTAATTGTTGTCCAGGACAACGCCCTCGACCTGAACGCGCTCGCACCGGTCGATCGATAGCGTCCACCCGGGGGAATTCTCGATGATGAGATTGCTCACGACAAGGTTCGAGGCCTCTTTCAGCCGAATGAAGGGAGACGGACGGCCCGGAATCTTCTTGCGTTTACAGGCGAAGTGGACGGACCTCGCCTCGTCGAGGGAGAAGACTTCGGGCGGCGTCACGGGGGCGTGCATCCGGGGAGCTTGCCACCAGGCTTCGCCTTCCCCTGCGATCTTCCCCGGCCCTTCTATGCGCACGTTTTGGGCTTTGTCGCACTGGATGAAATGCGGAGGAGCGTAGTGCGAGGGGTCCCGGCTGGCCCGGAGAACAGCGTCCCTGGCAATGCGCAGGGTGACGTTGGTCTTCAACGTCAAAGTACCGGAGACAAAGTCGCCGCCGGCGATCCAGACCGTACCGCCGCCCTGACCATGCGCTGCCTCGATGGCGTTCTGGATGGCCGCGGTGTTGACGGTCTTGCCATCCCCGACGGCCCCGTAGTCCTGCACGTCAAACACGGGACCGGAAGCTGCTGTCCTGTCGAAATCGATGTATTGGCCGTAGGGAATGTCCTGAAGGAATTCGCCGGGGGTGATCGCTCGTGACTCCAGAGGACTCGGCTCGGCCGCACGCGTGGTGCCGGGCGTGCGCTGCGCTGCATCCGCCGGCATCCCGGCGGACCCGGAGCCGGCAAGGAGGAGCATTGGAGCCCAGAAGAACACGAATGTGCGGACGAACCCCCGCATGCGACTACCTCCCGTCGAAGACCTCTTGTTTTTCCTCAACTCCCTCGTGGATTGTGCGATGCGCCACTCGTTGTTGAGCCGCGCATCTCTTACGTCGATTGTGCCGTGATAAAATCACGCACGGCATCGGCCTGGAGCCGGTGACCGTCGATCAAGACGGCGGCCAGGATGGAATACCCGGACAGTTTACCCTTCTCCACCAAATCAGCGATACCCTCCATCTGGCTCATGACGAGGTCGACGGGGACCGGCGCCACCTTGGTGTAGTCGCGGAGGTACACGCCCATTACGATGGGTTTTCCGGGAAACAGCGCCAGGCACTGGTCCACGTAATGGGTCATATGAACGATATTCTCGGGCTTCCAGATCCAGAGCGTGACCACATCAATGTGAGGGCGTAACCCGGTCCAGAACGCCGCCTCTTCGAACTCATGAGTGTACACCACCGTCCAGAGTTTGAGGTCGGGATTGGCGTCTCGAATCGCCGACCGGATCTCGCCGAACTCTTTGGGCCCGTAGTTGTAACTCTTCATCAGGCCCATAAGGTCGTCACAATATACACCGGTTACGTTCGGGAACTCCCTGGCGAGGCGCGCGACGTTCTCGCCCTCGGTCCGGACCGTTGTGGGATCGCTCTTGGGTTTGCATGCGGGCCGTCCGTCTTCGTTCCATTCCCAGCCCCACTTGCTGATATCGCAGGTGACCTCGTCGTAATCCTGAAGGAGGCGCAAGGCATGGACATCGTTGGGGTGAAACAGGAAGTTGGCGCGGGAAAGTCCGAAGTAGCGCGCGCCCTGACCGAGACCGTAAATGGAAGGCGGAACTTGAGGGTCGATGCCCTGCCCCTCCCACACCCAGCCGATGTCGCGGAAGGTGGGTTTGGCACCCTTGGGCGCCTCAGCCGCAGGGGCTTGCTGCTCAGCACCCTGCGTCCGGCCTGCCAAACCAAGCGTCGCTCCGGCGATCGTTGCCTCCTGGATGAATTCCCGGCGTTTCATGGAACCCTCCATTCGATGCGAGCATCGGGTTGCAGCATTGCTGGCACGGGCGGCCACTTCCCGATTCATGCTACTCCAATTCCTGGGATTTCGCACATTTGACTGGAGGCAGCGCACTCGGCGACGATGAGGAGGTCTGGGGAATGCCCGCGGGGCAAACGTACCGGTACGAAAAAGGAGGCGGCCATGATCGAACTGGGCATGCACACCGACAACTGGCGTCCGCTGAGCGGGGGGTTTGACAAGGCGGCGGATGCGGCGGTCAAGTATGAGATCGAACATCTGGAGTTTGGGGCGATTCACGGCCAGTACTTCATCCAGGCCATGGGCTATGAGCCCGGCATCTCGCTGGAGTCGAATCCGCGCGCCCTCAAACGGTATTGCGACAAGCGCGGTTTGAGGATTTCGCAAATTGACGGGGCGTTCCCCCTCATGGGACCGGATGGCTCCGCGTATGGCGTGCAGTATGTGCGGCAATGCATCCGGTTTGCGGCAGAGCTGGACTGTCCCATGGTGGACACGACGGACGGCGCATTCAACATCGAGGGCCTCGGCCGCGACGAGGTTTTCCGCATCACCTGCGACAACTACCGGCAAGTGCTGTCCTGGGCGGAGGACTACCGGATTGTCATCAACGTCGAGCCGCACGGCCCCTATACGAATGACGCCGAGTTCATGGTCAAGCTGTTCAAGCACTTCGATTCCGAATGGCTGCGGTGCAATTTCGACACAGGGAATTCGTTCATCGCGGGACACGATCCGCTGGAATACCTGAAGATCTTGCGCGCCTACGTGTCGCACTGCCACATCAAGGATGTGAGTGAAGGATTGGCGGCGGCGGCGCGCGGGGAAGAGACCGGCATCGCATGCAGCGAGGTCCCAATCGGCGGCGGCGTGAACGCGGACAACATCAAGAAGTGTCTCGCCTTTCTGAAGGAGACCAAGTGGGATGGCGTGGTCTCGCTCGAATGCTACGGCGCGGACGAGAATATCAAGGAGAGCGTGCAGTTCCTGCGGGCGCTTGTGTGAGTCCTGAGAGAACGGTAGAGCGCGCCCCCTTCACCAACTGGCAGCGATTGGTTCATTCGGGAGGGGATGCTTCGAGCCGTGTGTTCAGGAGACACGGAGCGCTGGTTCCGGGAGAGCCATCAGGCTGAAGCAGGGCAAGATAATTGTCGAAAAGTACCCCGACGGTTACGTTGCTTATCCCGTTGGATTCAAGGGCATTGCGGCCGCCGAGGGCGGCACCTGAATCGCATCGCGACGCGTTCGAGCCCCCGTTTCGAAGCGATGTCGTGCCGGCGATGCCTGCGAAATGGCTTCCTGGTAAGTCCATTCCGGTCTATTGACACCTCCGGCATGTCGCTTTATGATCGTTGCAGAGGAGTTGTCTTTATTGGCCACGGGAAGTCCGCAAAGGGCGGATTTCGGCCCAAATGTATGGGGGTGATGAAGCGATGCTTCGCCGTCTTGTCGGCCAGGCCGGTCCCACCGGCGCGGTCTTGATTCGCAGTAGTCATCGCAAACAGTTCTCGCCGAATGCCGGATTGCAGCCTGCGTGCACGAATTCATCGATACCAAACAGCCGCGGGTCCTGAGCATTGCGCTCAGAGAGGGGATCTGCCATATGTCACACCAGACCGATCGCCGGACGTTCGTGAAGAGTGCGCTTGCGGCGCCTGCTGCCATGGCGCTGTCCATGCAGGCAAGTGGACAGGCCCCGGACGCGCCAGCTCCGCAGGACGCAGCGCCCGTTGCTGCGCTCCCCCAGGGCAAAATCGGAAACCTGCAGGTCAGCCGCCTCTTGCTTGGAGGGAACCTGCTGACCCACTTCACGCACAGCCGCGACCTGAAGTATGTCTACAATCTCGCCGCGCATTACAACACGGACGAGAAGATCATCGAGACGATGGCGGTCGCGGAACAGAACGGGATCAATACCCTCGTCATCCATACGGTGCCTCACGTGCTCGACACCCTGCGGAAATACCGTGTCGAGATGGGCGGAAAGATCCAGTGGATCATCTGTCCGACGGCGCCGGTGGGCAACGACCTGAGCGAATATGCCAGGCAGGTCGAGGCGCTGGTGAAGGACCGCTGCGAGGCGGTCTACCTGTGGGGGGTCCACTCGGATAAGCTCGTCGCGGAAGGCCGGGGCGAGGTGATTGCCAGACTGGTCGCCCTCGTGAAGGAGCACGGCATTCCGTCCGGCGTCGGCGCGCACGATTCGAATGTGATCATGTACTGCGAGAAGAATAACGTGGGCGCGGATTTCTACATCAAGACGCTCCACCATCACAAATACCCGACCGCCCCCAAGCCCCACGAACTCACGGCGGCGTATGCCGAGCTCCCCGGCTACTGGTGCCGGGACCCGCAGGAACTCGTCGAATTCATGGCGACGGTCGAGAAGCCGTGGATCGCGTTCAAGGTCATGGCGGCGGGCGCCATCGAACCCGCGAGCGCCTTCCAATACGCCTTCAAGAATGGCGCGGACCATGTCCTTGCGGGGATGTTTGATTACGAAATTGCAGAGGACGCCAGGATCGCGAGCGACATCCTCTCCAATCTCGAGAGAACGCGTCCATGGAGAAGCTGACAGGGGTGTTTGCTGCCGCAATCGCGTGTCTGGTCGCTCAGCAGATCACGTTCGCGGAGGAAGTGTCAGCCGCCCGCCCCGCGTTTTTCGCGTTGTGCATGGACACGCACGACAGCCAGAAACGCAGTCTTGAACAGCAGGCCGCGCTGCTCGAGGAGTTGGGGTATGACGGCGCGGGGCATCTCTGGCTGGACAATCTCGAAGAGCGCATCAAGACGCTCGACGCCCACGGGCTCAGGTTATTTCAGGTGTATCTGCAGGTCAATATCGCGGCAGATGCCAATCCTCCCTACGATCCACGGCTGAAGGAATCGCTTCCGCTACTGAAGGGCCGCGAGACGATGCTGGCGTTGTTGATGAGCGGAGGCGCCCCATCGGATACAGCGCGGGACGAGCGGGCCGTGGCGCGCGTTCAAGAAATCGCCGACATGGCTCACGAGGCCGGGCTGCGGGTCGCCCTGTATCCCCATTCCGGGAACTGGCTCGAGCGCGTGGAGGACGGGCTCCGCATCGTTCAGAAGGCGGAGCGCCCCAACGTGGGCGTGATGTTCAACCTGTGCCATTGGCTGAAGGTGGACGATGAGAAGAATCTGAATCCGCTCCTGACCGCCGCTATGCCGCATCTTTTTGCCGTGAGCATTCACGGAGCGGATCGCGCCGAGGAGATCCATGCGGGCACTGGCAATTGGATTCAGCCCCTGGGCAGCGGCTCGTTTGATGTGGGCGCACTGCTGGATATGCTTCGCAAACTCGGTTATCAGGGCCCGGTCGGGCTGCAGTGCTACGGAATCCCCGGCGACGCGCGAGACCACCTGACGAAATCGATGGCCGCCTGGCGCCGACTCCTGGACGCGCGCACACCCTGACTCACCCGGTCAGGAGCGCTATTCGCCTTTCGCCGCTGCGGCTATCCACATGCGAATCGTGTGCAGTTCGCTTTCTGTCAGTTCGGCGACATCTTTCGGCATTTTCGGGAGATAAACGCCGCGGATGTGGAGGACCATGGGGCTGCTGTCCGGCGCGCCGGGAACCACCGCGGGGCCTGCGTAATCGCCGCCCTTGAGAATACCTGCGTGGGTACTGAGGTCCAGACCGGCCTCCGCGTTTTGGGCGCCATGACATTTAACGCAGTGCTGCTCGAGAAGCGGGACGATGTCCTTCGTGAAGGTGATCGACGCCGCGTCCGCCGGGTCGATGGGCAGGACGTTCGGCGTGTACGTGGCGTCGGCGGGCGCGGCGACACTGGCCAAAGCGGGCGAGATGACGGGCATGGAATCGGGTGCTTTTCCCCCCACGACAAGGGTCGCGCCCGAAGTGCCGTCAGCGCCCGCGACGGGAGTGCCGATGCCCCAGCCGTACACCAGGCGTCCGCCGCTGGAACCCGTATAGAGCAGAACGACAGCCAGGGCGAGCGCGCTGAGCGTTGCGAAGCCGGCGCTTGCTCTGCCGCCGGAACGCGCGCGGAAGTGGCTGGCCGTCAAAAGCACGCACGTGACCAGGGCCAGTGCCGCGACGGACCACCCGAGCAGCCGGTGGTATGCCACGACGGTTTCGATGTCTTTGTCTGCAAACGCTACGAGTTCCGAAGCCGCGCGCTCGCCTGTGTACGCGCCCGTCGCCGCGGCCAGGCAGATAAGAAGGAAGAAGGCCGAGCCAAACAAACGCACGCCCGGCCACCGGTTGGGTGCGAGAAGGGCAAGGATTGCCAGCGGCAGTCCCAGCAGTCCGAGGCTGAGCGGCATATGCACGGACGCCGCGTGCACGGCGTGGGCCGAATCGAAAACTCTGGTAAGGTCCATGAGCAATTACTGATTGCGGAGGTGCAATCCGCAACCCCCTTCTGTGGTCGAAAGCCCGTGTCAACAGGGGATTGGAGCAGAATCCGCGGTCGGACTTCAACAAATGAGCAGGATCTTGCTCTCAAGTTCATAGCACCTGCGCGCATTCATTGCCATTGCTGGAAGTGCTGGATAAAGCGGTCCGTGGCGGTGCGGGGGCGCGGATCCACGTGGTCCGGCAACAGATCGTAGATACGGTAGACGCGGTCCCAATACTGCGTCCGCAGCGCATCGTAGTCCGGCGCGGGCGCGGTGAGGTCGGCAAAGAGACGCGCGAAGAACTCAAGTTCCGCACGGTAGATTTCCGGGGCAGGATGGAGGGACACGCTGGTGTTCACCGAATCCCTGGCCGCATGCAGGGCGTCAGTCAGTTCGCGCATTTTCGCGTGGTAGTCCGCACGCGGCATTTGCACCACATCGTAGCTGCCCCAATCGGGAAGCGCTTCGAACAGCGGATACAGCGAAGCGACGGGGCGTCCCGCATCACCAAAGAGTTTGACAAAGAACTCTTCCGCAATGGCTTGCGGCGCGGCGTCCGGTTGGGTGAAGGAGCGCGCGGCTTCGTACAGCGACAGTTGATTGAGAAGCGGCGTCATCGTGAAACAGATGCCGCCGCGATAGGGTGCAGCGTCCCGCTCGTCGCGCCTCCGCTGGAACAACCGCGAGAAGCGATAGTGCGGGTAGACCGCATTCTCGCCTTCGGTTAGACTGAAATCCCAGGTCTGAATCGGATTGGTCCTCGCGATTTCGACAACCCAAGGCCGCGCATCCTGCTCGCCCTGCGGATTGCCGTCGCCATTGAAACCCAGGTTGATGGCCACGGAGGTGTCCTGTGGGAAATCCTTCAAGCGGCGCAGAAGATGGTTCATGGAGGTGTCGGCGCGCTCCTTTGAAAAGGTCCAGGCGCTCCCCTGATCCTGAGGAATGAACTCGCCCTGGCTGTTTTCGGGCATGTGCACGATCCCCCAGCCGAAGAATGGCGGACCCCATGTGTGGAATTCGACCTCGGCGTTGGGCAGGTTCTTCTTGAGCAGCGCGGCCACTTCGATGGACTTGTCGATGTAGGTCTCCGCGGTGCAGCCATTGCGCGAGCAGGCGCCGGGATCGCCGGGGAAGATCCCCACGATGTCGAGGCTCGGGAAACGGCGGGTCCACGCGTCCCACAGGCCCATCATCTCGCGCCATTCATCGGGGAGGTTCGGACACAAGGTGCGCCACGTGTCGCCTACCGTGGCGATACCGAGGATCATCTCGGACTTGATGCCGCGTCCACGGGCGTGATCCAGGACCACGTTCATTTGACGCGTATACTCGCGGCCAAGGTCCGAGTCCAACGCCTCGCGGCAGAACATGCGCGGCTCCAGCCAGAACTCGAACACATTGAAGCCGAACCCCGCGATCATGTCCACCAGCGCCTTCCAATCCTCATCCGTCCACCGGTGGGGGAGATCCGGGTAGTACATGTTCGGGTTGTAGGCGCAGAGGAGATGCGATGCGAAGTTGTTGTAATAGATGATCCGCTTGGCAGGAGGCGGTTCTTGCGCCCCGCTGCGCACGAGACACGAACCCGCCATCGTGACTGCCACACTGCCCAGAAACTCGCGTCGCCGCAGTTGCATGACGTTCCCCTCCGGAGTCACGAACCTGAGATTCCAATACTCAACAACGGTTGCACAATTCACACCACGATAGCACAGCCTTGGGATATGCGAATCATTGGGGACAGTTCGATACGGGCGCGCCGCAGGAACGACGCCGGTGCAGGCGCTCCGTACATCGTCGCGCAAGGCTGGTCCCTCAAGGTTCCTCAGGATCAGGCTCGGAAACGCAGCCTGGACGCCACCGGCTCATACGCGTCAAACGGTGAGTCCGCGAAGGGGGATCCGAGGCCGTGATGCGCGACGCGGGTCGACTCGTCAAAGACAAGCCATCTCCCCCATCCCGTGCATGCATGCTCGTCTCTGCGCTCAACTACCCTGCGAGACCTGGAACGTGCGCCACTGCGGAAATGCCTCTTTGAAGGGGGAAACTTCCGGGGCCTCGGCTTCGGATATGGGCGCCACGTTCATGAAGCGGTCGCGAATCTGGTGGGTGCTCAGTTGGAAATCGGGGCGTACCTCGCGTGCGGCATCGAGCATCATCCTCACACACGTCAGTCCACCTTCCCAGGAAGCACGGTCGGGGCTGAGCGGCTGATTCGGGTTGAAGTCCATGGCCGTGGGGAAAAGGTCGCGCAAATGGACGCCGTCGGCGCCCAAAGCGGCAAGGGCGCGGGTCTGTTCGGCGAGTAGCTGCTGGATTGCGGGAAACGCCGGACTTAGCAGGTGGAACCGCCGTTCCCCCCACGTAGCCGGAACGCCCCAGCGGTCCACTGAAGCATAGCGGTGGAGTTCGTCGCGATACCAGTCCGTCCTGGGATCGACGGCTTGCAGATTGACGAGAAAAACGACTCGGACGCCCAGCGCGTGACACTGCTCAATGGCCTGCCAGAGTCCGTCACGCGTTCCCAAAGACGGGTCCAGTTCAAATCGCGGCAGACCGTCGTGCTGGCCGTCTGCTTTCCAATCGGTGAGGAGCAGTGTGTGTACGCCGGCTGCGAGCGCGGCCCTGGCTTGTTCCGGTAGTTGGGCATAGGGGATGCGTCCGCAAGGGAACATGTACGGACCGTCGGGACAGGGCGCGGCGGCGCGGCGTTCGGCGCCGGCGGGATCCTGTGTCGACGCCCAGTGTCCATAGGCCGCGGCAGCCGCGTGCCAGTCTCCCTCGTGAAACCGCAACACAACCGGCGCGGCTTCAAACGCTTGACCGGGCTTTTCATAGGGGATCTGGACAAGACACAGCCGGACGCCTGAGGGCGCTCCCTTGAGTTCCTCAGGCCGCGGCCAGTTTCCGTCGGCACGTTGGGATGCTGCACCGGGAAGCAACTGAAGATGGAGGATCTTGTTTCGGGCGACCGGATCGTGCACGCCGAAGTAGACGCCCCGGTTCAGCCGGGGGCTATAGAGGTCGAGCCACGGCATGGAGAGGACGTCCGGGTAACGATGGTACTGTTCGGGGTAGAGTGTCCCAAAGGGCGACATGTTCTGAAACGTGTGGAACGGCCGCGCGGATTGGAGACCTGCGCCGACGGGCAGCGCCATGACGGTATCCTTGAGATCAGAGGTCATGCGCCCCAAGCCCTGCATCCCACCCAGGATGGGATAGTAGACCTCGCCGATTTCGAGCGCCGTGCGGTTATCAATGCGGAGGCTAAAGACAATATCCTCGCCCTTCAAAGCGATCCGCATGCGTACGGAAACGTCATACGCCGCGCTGAACACGCTCTTGAACGGTCCAGCCCATTCCAGTACGAGACCGTCTGGCTCCTGCCGGCACGACGTGAGCCGCTGGTCGCGTCCATGGATGAAGTTGGCCTCGGTCGACATCCAGGCTTCCGCCTTGCGGATGGGCAGGGTGAAGTCGAAATTGTCGGCCAACCGCGGCTCGCGGATGAGTTCGAGCCCGGTCTTCTTGTCAAGGATGCGGCGAATCGCGCCATTCTGGCGGTCGACCTCAACACGGCAAAGGGCATTTTCGAGCGCATAGACCTTTGCCGGGTGTGCGGACGCCACACCGGACAATTCCCGCTCGGGCGCCGCGTCGACCAGCAGAACGTTGTCGATGCACAGCATGCTGAAGGTGCCTTCAGGGGCGTCATCAACCGCTTCAATGTACACCTGGTCGTCCACATATCCAGCGCCGGACAAGACAACGGGCGAGAACGTCACGCTATTGGGAGCGTAACGGCGGTCAAGTTCCGTGCCGTCCGCGAGATTCAGGGTGATGTAATTCCACCGGTCTGAAGTGAGGCCGCGAACGTCCGCCCACCCGGCGAGCCAGACTTCAACTCCGGGCCGCGCAAGCCGAAACACGGGCGAGCGCAAGCTCCCGGTGGCCGGCTCGCCGCCCTGTCCGCTCCATGCGAACCACTGGCCGCCCCAGCCGCTATACCAGCCTCCCGCGGCGTTGTTGTCGACGCGCCAGTTGGGGGCGGCGATCCAGCCCCGCAGATCGCCACACTCGAAATCAGCGTTGTCAAACGGCGGGGCGGCTTTGGGTTGCTTTTCGCGTGTCCTGAATCTTCGCGATCGATGTCCAGCGACAATCGGGCGTCCAGTCCGCCCTTCCTCGGCCACAAAGGCGATGCCTTCGGCGGGAATGCGAACACGGACAGGCAGGAGGTCGCGGGCCTTGTTCTCAAACGGAACCTGGATCTCGACAGGGCCGTTCTCGTTGCCATCGAAACCGAGAAAAGTCACGTTCACGGGCTTGCGTGTGTCGTTGGTAAGGACGCAGGCCCGACGGCCGTCTTTCAGGCTTTGCCACCCGGAATACAGGACGCCGCCCGTCAGCGCATGATCACCGAATCGCACATGGTCATTGGGCAGCGACCCGCCCAGGTACACGATATCCGTAAGGCTGTCTCGAATCCGTTTCACCTCGCGGATGTAGCGCGCCATCATGCGCCACGGCTTGTCGTCCATCGAGCGGTTGAAATTGAACGGCGAGACCATCACGGCATAGCCGAGGCGGACATCGCGGTTTATGCCCAGGAAGTCATAGGGCATGTAGTGGCCGACGGTTTCGGCGACTTCCGGGAAGACGGCCTTGGCGGACGTCATGTTGCCGGCCCACCAGGTCGCGTTGCCATAGGGTAGAATCCGGTCCCAGTTGCACTCAAAAGACATGCGGAATTCCGGGTTGACCGCGCCACATTCGCGGGTGATCCGTTCCATGAGCTGCACGGCCCCCTCCCACGGCGCCGTATCGGGCTTAAGGGACAATCCCGGGTTGAAATCCAGCGCCGCGGGGAACATCTTATCCACGTGAAGGCCGTCGGCTCCGGCCTTGGCCAGCTGGACGAAGTACTCCGTCAGGATGTCGCCCATGCGCGGAAATGCAACATCCGCGAACGCCATCAGGGGTACGGTGTCGCCCATGCGCGACGCCAGCGTGCCCATGCCCCAGCCCGCAATCCAACTCGTCTCGCCAAAGGCGTTCAGGGACACGTAATCCTGCAGCTCCTCGCGATACCATTCGAGATCCATCATGACGGGCTGGAAATTCACGAAGAAATATACTTTAACGCCCAGCTCGTGGCAGGCGCGGATCGCCTCGGCGATGTCGTCCCAACTGCCAAGACGCGGGTCGGGTTCATAATACGGATAGCCATTGTCGTGGCCGCCGCGCTGCCAACCGGCCAGCTGCAGCGAACGGACGCCGTACTTGAGACCGTCCCGCGCGAGTTGCGGCACCTCCTGGAACGTATAGTTGATGTTACCCTCCGGCAGCATCATCATGATCATCTGAAAGAAGCTCTCGCGGCGGATCCAGTCTTGCGACGGGTCCATCAGGCCGAAGGTGCGGATGAACCATTCGCGGTAGATCCGGGCTCCCGCGCGCCAGTCGCCCGAGTGCGGCCGATAGACCACGGGCGTGCCCTGGAAGGTTTCGCCGGGCTTGATGAAGGGATACTGCACGACGCAGGCCGTGATCGTTGACTCGCTGCCTTTCTTCGTCTCGTGAAACTGAAATCGCTTGAACCGGGCAACCGGATCATGGAGTCCGATATAGAGCCCCTGGTTAGAGGCGGCGTTGTTGATGTCCAGGAAACCCATGTTCAGTTGGCTCGGATAGGCCAACGCGTAGTCGCCAAACGGCAGAGCCAGCATCTTGTGCGCGGGCGGCGGGTAGAATGCGGTATGCGCCCGCTGCTCAGGTGGGACGAAGTCCTCGAGCCCGGCGAGCATGGCATACCAGACCTCCACGATCGTGACCGCCGACCGGTTCTGGATGTCGCAGTGGAACGTCACGGCAGTCTCGTCGGAGCTTACCGTCACCCGGACCGCGATGTCATGCGGCGCGCCTTGGGCGTCTGCCAGTGGCCCATCCCAATCCAGTTGCAGTGAGTGGGCCATCCGGCCCGTTCGGGTCAAGGCTTGCCCGACACCGGATACCGTCGTTCGTCTTCCGTGGAGGTCCTCGACCACCAAGCGGAAGTTTTCCGCGAGGTCCGCTGGCGGGTTCAGGTCAAGCGCGCCGGCGCGGCCCGCCACACGGGTGACGCATCCATGCACGGAATCAAGTTCGATCGTGTAGGTCGGACCATCCAACAGCAGCGTGGACGAGGCCTGCGCCGTAACGCTGACCAGACCCGCCAAGAGATAGCACCATCGGCCAATCGATGTCTTGCGTTGCACGGCATTTCCTCCCGTGCCGGCCCTGGTTTGTTCCGGCTCTCAAGGGTGCGGATTCGAACCGCCGACCTCTATCTTACCAAGTTCGCAAATAAGGGTTCATTTCCCTTGTGCAATTTGCGAAGTGGTTCTCTGGCATATGCAACGAGTGCATTCGCCGCTGAGATGCGTATCTCCTGGACCTCGTCTTCCAGCATCCTGATTTGTCCGCGGCGGCGATGGACCGGGAGTCGGACGGGTGGGATGTGGCTGACGGGCTCGGTCCGGATGAGTTCATTTATGAGGATGTGGTGAATCGGCTGGGTTCGGTCGAGCATCTGATCCTGACGGGAGTGGCCACCGGGGCGAACCGTCCGGTTGATCGCCGGGTTGGGCGCCTGATAGCCAGGGCTAGATGGTCTGCCGTCCCTACGGGACTCGTGGTTTGAGGGATGCGGAGATCCCACCACTGAAGTGGTGGGCTATTATCTGCCGTCCCTGCGGGACTTGGAACCCGTCGCCTTCCTTAGCGCCGAAGGCGCGGTAACATACCAGCCCAGCCTGGAGGGCTGGGTACAGGCATCCCCCCAGTTCGTCCGGTCTGAAGGACCGGCACATACGGACCTCCGGCTGCAGATGTCGCGAGCTTTCAGGCCTTCCCTTGTTTGGGACATCCGTCTTCCCAGCCCTGCGGGCTGGGCCGGTGCGTTCTCGCACCCTCGGCACTCCGGACGCGCGAATCCGCGTCTTTCCGCTCGCCATATCGGCCCTGCGGGCTGGGCTGGTATGTTTTCGCGTCTTTGGCGCTCGGGCAGCCGAAGTGTTCTCTTGTTTCACCACACGGATGCGTCGGCGCATGCCCCAGCGCCGAACGGACAAGCGTTTCAGTCATCTGGCCCCGTGTTAACCGGAGACTGAGGAGTTGGGTACTGGCTCGCCGCAGCGAACGCCGCCGGTGCAGGCGCGCCTTGGTGCGCCAGAAGGATATGCATCCACGGTCGCCGAAGACGAGCAGGGTGATGAGGAAGTCTCAGAGCTCCGGGCTCTGGTAGCAGGTTCCCTGCGGCAACTCCATGGCGTATCTGCAGAGACGCAGCGGTTTGGCATGGATCACATGGGATTATGGCATGCTTGGTTTGTCACATTGTTCGCGTACGGCTGGAGCAATATAATCGGCGAAGGCCAGATGGAGCAGCAGGTGGAGACAACGGCGTGGCGGACGAGCATTTCGCCTCACAGACGGAAGGCCGAGTCCGCTGCAAAAGTGAATTCACTGGCATCCTGAAAAGCTACTGTCGCTTAGCTCCGTGAACAGATGTCTTGAAACTGATTCGATGACGGGCCCACTGCGCGGGTCACGATGGCAGGAAAGAAGGGAATGTGAGCCGATGAAACGCAACCCCATGCACGCGAGCGGGCCCGCGCTGGCTGCTTCGTCTCTGCCTCAGGACAAATCCCCCAGCCTTTTTCCCGGGAAAGGCCGGACGCTGCTTGTTCGCATTCAGGCAACACAGGCCATGCTGGCCGGACTGGCATGCATGATCTGCACCGTGGCCGATTGCGCTGATCTGACTATCCTGACAACCAGGCCAGACGGCACACCCAATCGAGCGGCATGGATGGCCCAGTCCAATTTCGGGGTCATGACGCATTACTTGATTTCTCCGCAAGGTGACTCGCTGGCCGAGAAGACTGCCGATCTCAACCGTATCATTGACGCGTTCGACGTCGAAGCCTATGTAAAACAGATCGAGGAGACACAGGCCGCCTGGGTAATCTTCACGCTCTGCCAGGGCACAGGGTTTCTTTCCAGTCACTGCGAATTCCTCGACAAGCTGGAGGCCGGCTATACCCCCAATCGGGATCTGATCCCCGAGATCGGCCGCCAGCTTCACGAACGGGGCAAACGCCTGATCATCTATCTGCCCGGCGCACACACGGGGGCCGATCCGAACGTCAAGCGTATCCTGGGTCTCGGAAGTGAAGGCTACGCCGAACGCCACAACGCGTTTGTCCGCGACTACGCAGAGAAGATGGGAAAGTACTGCGACGGGTGGTGGTTCGACAGTTGCGGCCAGCAAGACAACGCTGCATGGGAAAATGAAATGGCCGCGTGCCGGGCAGGGAACCCCGACGCGGTGGTCGCATTCAGTGGCGCAGAATTCTGCGCATCCGGAGGCAACCTGAAGCCCATCTGCCCGATCGAGGACTACCATGCGGGCGAAATCCACCTGCTGGAGGACGGCCGCATCCGCACGGACTTTATCTGGCCGCCAGGAGAGGGTATCGTCATTTCGGCTGACGCCAAGCTGCGGAAGACGGGCCAGGCGCCCCAATACTACCTGCCCGATTCCCAGTTCATCGACAATGTGCAATGGCATTGTCTTTTGCCCGTCGATTTGACGTTCAATCCGGCCGTGCCCAATCAGTATTGCCACTACAGCGACAAGGAGCTTTTCCAGTTCGTTGACCGGATCAAGTCAGTAGGCGGGGCCATCACGATCAATGTGCCGATCGACAGGACGAATGGGGCCATTCCGCAAGATTCGCACGCCCAGCTGGTGCGCCTGGGACAGCACCTGAAGAACGATCGCGGTCTGTAGGGTAGAGAGACAAGTGCTCGATGTCGCAGGCCCCTGACGTGAACCTGCCCGAACGATGTCACCCGCGGCTTCCACGACTCGTGGTCACGGTGGCCGCGTATTCGATGGGGCCTTGCTCAGCAGCAGCTTCTTCCAGCTCGCAATCTGGTTCGGATGAACCCTGTATTCTGGGGATAGAGCAGCAAGAGTCTTCACCCCCTTGACGGCATCCAGCACAACCTGAGCCGTGAACCTGTACGTAAACCTTCCGGCTTGTTTTCCCATGTCCATGCGTCCTGTTCTCACGCATGATAAGTCGTTCTAAAGAATCACGCTGACGGGAACGTGCGCGGGGCTCCGATGGCATCCTCCTCACGAAATCCGGTAACATCATTGAATCGGGATTGATGGAGATCTCGTGTTGCTCGAAGGCCTTCTGTCATGCTGGCAAAAGGGCTTAAGCGGGGCTGGGTTTATTGACCCTATGAGGAATCCACATGAAACACCTCGTTTCGTTCGCCCTGGCGCTTACGTTCTGTACCACGTCCGCTTTCGCGGAGAAGTGGACCCTGGTTCTTCCGGACACGCTGGCCAACGACGCCGCTATAGCGGCGGCAGTGGAGGACCTGCAATCGGATGGCGCACCATTGGGCATTCAATTCTCCATCGGGGACATGAATGACGCGGAGGACAACGTTATCGTGGTGGGCGCGAGCTCCCGCAATGCGCACACAGACACGTTGACGGCGGACGGACGGGTCAGTTTGTCCGGCGTGGAATCCGAGCAAGGTTTTGAAATCCGTCCTCTTCAACGCGCCCGTGGACGCGGCATGGTGGTATCGGGCGGTTCGCTCATGGGCGAGGTCTATGGCCTTTACTGGATCTGGGACCGCATGCGCGTCTTCAAGGAGATTCCTGAACTGGACCTCAAAAGAGAACCTCGCCTCACGGTGCGTCTTACCGAGGCCCCGGACAAAGCGGCCTTGCGCAATGCGCTTCGTGCCACGGCGACCTGGGTGGCCGATGCCCCGATTCTCGATATGGTGCCTTGGGATGCGGAACCGGAGGCCAGTGAAAACGCGGCCACGCGCAAAGATGTGCAGCAGATGATTGACGCCGCGCACGCCTTCCACATGAAATACCTGGGCATCTGCGACGAAATCTCGTTTCACCCGTCCCTGCAAGAGGAATTTGACTTCAAGTTGGACCCCGCCGACCCGGCCTTGTGGGCGGCGCTCCAGACGAAATACCGCCGTCTATTCCAGGCGATGCCGGACCTCGACGGCGTCCGCATCCGCACCGGGGAATTGACCCGAGTGGGAGGCAACTACATCGCCTACGACGTCATGCACGAACCGGAGGATCATCCCTGGACCCTTGAGCAACGCTACCGCACCTTTGTGCAGAAGATGCACGAGGTTGTTGTGGGCGAGTTCGACAAGATCTATTTTCATCGCACGTGGGCCACCACGTCCGATGAGCAGCATTCGAACGCCGACGTCTACAAATCCATTTTCACGAGCGACGTGCCCACGAAGAACTTGTATCTTTCGCCCTATATGAGCCTGGCCGACCGCTGGTACTACCAGCCCTACAATCCCACCTTCAATCAAACGCCCCACCAGATGGTGGTTCTGTTGTCCGTTCTGGATTACCATGCCTCGGGAACCGTGAACGTCTTTCCCTCCTGGCCGGGGGAGTACCATCAGGGCGGTGTGCGAAGCGTCTTGGCGAATGAGAACAGCAACCTGACCGGGGTGCATTTCGGCGCACATGGGGGATTCGGATGGAATACGTGGGGCCTGACCGCTTACCTCGCCTTCCGGCTGGCCTGGGATCCCGGGGAGGACCAACGGACCATTGCCCGAGACTTCGCCGCCATCCATTTCGGTACGGAAGCCGCGGACGGCCTGGCCGACATCATTCTCCTGTCTCAAGTCGCTTACAAAGACGGCATCTATGTAAAGCCCGTCGCCGAGGCCATCCGGGGCAATACGCTCCCGCACCTGCGTCTCACCACATTCCAGCTCATGGGCCTTCCCGACATCGATCGCGGGCGCACCCATCTGGACTGGCTGCAACGAGTGATGTACGCCCCCTCCAAGGGCCACACCAGCGAGGCCATGGCCCTTCTTGACAGAGGCCTGGACGCCGCACGCGAGATGGAGGCCCGCTTCGTCCCCCTCGCCGACAAGACCACCAATCCCGAATTGGCCGCTCAGGTCGCCGATTCACTGCGCCTGACGCGCCTGCTGGTGGAAACCAACCGGCTCTACGTGAAGACTATCTACGCCTACTTCGAGTACCGCGAAGCGCGCGACGACCCCGCCAAAGCCCGCCTGGCACGGGATCTTGCCGATCTCCAGGACGCCATGCGCCGCTTCTCCCAGGCTCCTGGATTTGACTACAAGTTGTACGGTATTGAAACGCTTGTGACCTGCGCCGCGGACGCCCTCACCGGCCTCGAGGCCGCCGAGGCCCGTCTCGCAGAAGCCCCTACCGAAGAAGAAACATATCAACTCATTGCCGGGCAACAGGCCGCACACGCCCAGGCGATCAGGAACTACGCCGGCGAATCCACGCATTTCCTCCACTGGCGCGGACGCGTGGACGGCAAAGACATTCTGCATATCAAGGGCGAGGAACTGAAAACCGAACATGTCGCCTACGATGAGCTCCAGGACATCTCCTGCGAATTCAAGGCGCCCCTTCCCCGAAAGGAAGTCACCGTGCTCCTCCAGGAGAACGAAGCGCTCGAGATCCACCCCTTCGTGCTCGAACAACCCAGCGCCGCCAACGATTACACGGTCAGAATCTATCTCCACAACCGTCCTCCCGGTTACGCCTGGTGGGATTTCGACCTCTACTTTGTGGATAAACCGCCTGCATCGGTGGGACTTAAGACGCCGTGGTAGGTCACGGGGAAGCAACTGCGTTTCCCGGTTAAGTTGAGCGGACCGGACCCGCCGCCTCGGAGCACGCCAGCCGCCAACGGACACGGGACCCCATCAGGAATTGGGAACTACCCGCCGCAGGATCTTCAGGGACCGCTTGGGCAGTTCCCATTGGTTTTCGGGCGCCCCCGCGGGGTCATCCACCGGAACGTACGCGTCGGCGGTCGCGATCTGTTGGTTCGATTGCCCGTAGTTTGCAAGCACCAAGTGCAAGTCGCGATTGGCAAACGCGGAAGCCACGCAGTCCTGGGGTAACGGCTGGGTAAACAGGTCCGAGTCGGTGATCTCGAGATAGGCCCACGTTCCATCTTCGGTCAGGGTACGGTACTGCTTGAGCCATCGGGCATGGGCCGGCCGCATGTCCGGATTGGGCGGGATCGGGTCCCAACCGCCGTAGATATAGGGACCGTCCGGATGAGCCTGGTAATACTTCCACGCCTGTTCGTAAAACCCGCCTTCCGTCAGTCCCGGCAGGCGGGGAATCGGAATCACGCCCCGCTCACCCGTCAGGGGCCGTCCGCCCTGCAACAAGGGGAACTGCATGTAGGGAATCGAGTGCAGGAAATGCTCGTGTTCGTTCTCGACCTTGGCCGAGGAACCCTGGATGCACGGAACCACGTAGGGGGTATGATTCTTGACCGCTTCGCGCAGCCCGTCCGCATTTTCCACGTTTTCGCCAACCCAGAGATAATCGTACACCTTGAGGCCGCCCGTTGGGGGCTGATTCGAACGGTCCGCATGCATCTTGTAAATGCCGCCACGCCGCTTCACTTCCGAGTAGATGAGATACAGGAGATCGGTCACCGCACCGTCATACTCGGGCGTCTCTTCAAACGCAGCCACCTCATCCGGGGCATTTCCCGTGGCTCGGCGCTCCGCGTTCCGCACATATCCCCAGTCGTTGTAGAGGCCATCGAGTTCGTAGTCTTCCAGGATTTGAACCATGCGGGGGAGGAAGAACGCGCGCCATCCCGGACTGGCCGGAGCGCACCGTGCCAAGTCCCACCAGCCCGGGATTCCGTCGTCGGGACGCGACCACTCCGCGCGATAGTTCGGGTCGTGCGCCGCGAAATACCCGCTGGAGGCGTAGGCGAGGATCTTCATCCCGCGTTGATGGACCATCGCCACGAAACGCCGGAATCCCTCCGGATTGACCGCGGTCAGCTTGTCGTTGCCGAACAGGCCGTACCGGTCGTTCCACTCGTCCATCACATGGACCAACTGGATCCCGTGGGCCTTCAACCGGTCCAATTCCTGTTCGTCGTATTCCTCGGGTTTCCACGGCTCGCGGCTGGGATATTCGCCCATGTTGTAGACGCACTGAGCGGGCAAATAATCGGTAATCAGGTGCTTGCGCAGGCACTGACGAATCTGCTTCGTGCACATGCCGATGCACGTGAGGCGCCGGCGGTGCTCCTCCGCCGTGTAGCTGGCAAGAATCGCAGGCGCCGCGGTGATACCTTCACCGCCTCCTGACGCGCCCGCGCCAGCCGCCTGGACGTCCCTCATGGAGAAACCGGGGGTGGATACAGCAGCCCCCGTTAACGCAGCTGTGACACCCGACCTGAAAAATTGCCGCCTGTTCATACTCCCGGTCTCCATGAGTGATCCCCCAGCCCAGTGGGGGGATCCGAACCCGCAACCGTTGGGTTATGATGGTCTTAACCCAGTTTCCGCAATTACTTACAGAATATATAACTTACGGCAACAGAGCGAGATACGCTCGCCCTCACCACCTTCCCAGCTTAACCATTTTCACTATGGTCGTCAATTCGTAAGTATCAGGATGAGTATCAATCATCTCTGGGGGTTGGAAATCTAGATCACAACGTCGTCTTAGACACCTACACAGACTCAGGTGGCGTTGTGTAATCACCACCACGAGTCCACCTTCTCGTCAAGCACGGAGTAAGGGCTCACGCAGAGTGGGTCAAGGCGCTCAGCCTGCTGAAGCGCCCAGTCTATCCATTCCGTTACCGGAAGGTCTCCGTATGCAAACGTCTCTTTGTCGGCCCGCTCCTGGACGACGGCAACATACGCTCTAATCACTTGGCTACGCTTCCACAATTCGGCGTGCTTCTCCAGATTCTCGAGTCGTGTACGTTCAATCTGCTGCAGTCGCCGCAACTCTACATTCCGCCGCTGTTTTTCGAGTCGCCGTGCTTCCTCGATTTTTCGCTGGAGCCGGTTCGAGCGAGCGGTGACCGCGGAACGATACAAAGCGCAGATAAACTTGTTAAGAAGGTTTTCGACCTGTTGCACTTTTCTGACCTGCCCCCGCAAACGGTACCACCCTTTATGTTAGACCCAAGGCTGACTTCCTACCTTGAAAAGCCTCTTGTTCCGGATTCCCAAACAACCAGGCTTCCGGTGCCGGGGGAACATAGCCTAGCGCGCTGTGTGGTCTGATGGTGTTGTACGCGTGACGGAATTGTTCTGTCAAGCACTTGGCCTCGAGCAACGCATCATAGATTTCGATGTTCAGCCATTCGTCCCTTGTTTTTCCGTTGCAGGATTCGATATATCCGTTTTCCGATGGGCTTCCTGGTTCGATGAACAGTGTTTTCACCTCGCCGCCACGAGCATGAGCGCCGATTCGCCATCGGCGGCATTTCCTCTGGAATTTGGCCCATCCTGTCAATCCTGTAAATCCTGTCAAAGAGCCTCCCTCCCCCTTCCCAAATGGGCGCGTATGTGGCATACTGCATTCGCACCAGATAGGGGTCTGCGCAAATGCCGGATGCACTATCCAGAATTGCGGACATCCCCAACGGCATGGATACGCACTATGCGTTTGACGGGTATGGCCGGACGACATCCATCGCGCACAGGGACGGTGCGAATGTCCGGCAGGGCTGGACGTATGACTTGACGGCGACAATTACGTAGCAGCGGTTTGCAGCCATGTTCCCCAAGATTGAGGACGGATCAAAATGAGAAATACTCTTGCGTCCAGAATGACTATGACATTCACTCT
>DDYW01000154.1 GCA_002348185.1 Candidatus Hydrogenedentes bacterium UBA2224
TAGCGGAACTCGGAGGCAATGTCCACCTCGACGGGCAGCCGGACCAGCTTTTCGATGATGCATTTGCCGACCAGGCCGGCATGGTAGGCCGTGCCGCAGGCGATGATGTACATGCGCTTGATGTCCTTGACTCCCTCTGAAGTGATCTTGACTTCGTCCAGCACCACCCGGGAGCCTTCTTTGTTTATGCGGCCGCTCAGAGTGTCGCGCAGGGCACGGGGCTGCTCGAAAATCTCCTTCAGCATGAAGTGGTCGAAGCCGCCTTTTTCGGCCTGCTCGGCATCCCACTTCACCTCGAAGACTTCTTTGGCGAATTCTTTCCCACTCCGGTCCATTACCTGGACGCCATCTGCTTGAACCACGACGATTTCACCATCATTTAAGATGTAGGTTTTGCGGGTGTACTTCAGGACAGCTGGAATGTCCGAGGCAAGGAAGTTCTCCCCGCTGCCCAGTCCAACCACCAGCGGGCTGTCCTGGCGCACGGCGACGATCTTGTCAGGCTCATGGGCGGAAATGACGACCATGGCGAAGGAACCTTCCAGCTTATTGACAACCTTCCGCACCGCCTCGACCAGGTCCCCCTCGTAAAAGTGCTCGATCAGGTGGGGCAGCACCTCGGTGTCGGTCTGGGAATGGAAGGCGTGGTCCTGGGACATCAGCCACTCCTTCAAAGTGAGGTAGTTTTCAATGATTCCGTTGTGCACCACGGCAAACTGACCGGTGCAGTCGGTATGGGGATGGGCGTTGATGTTGGAGGGCTTCCCGTGGGTGGCCCAGCGGGTGTGCCCGATGCCGGCGGTCGCGTCGATGGTGACGCCGTTTAACTTATCCTTCAGGGCAGACAGCCGGCCCACCTGTTTCTCCACCTGCAGGCGGCCGCCAACCGGCAGCGCCACGCCGGCCGAGTCGTAACCACGGTATTCGAGCTTCTCCATCCCTTGCAGTAAAACCGGCAGCGCCGGTTGAAATCCGATATATCCCACGATTCCGCACATTGTGTTTACCCTCCCAAATTTATATATGACGAAAATATATTTATCTTTGATGGAAATAAAAAAACCGGGCTCGACGAAGCCGCGGCACTTTAAAGCTGGTTTTCTTTTTTGAAAGCGCCCGGTAAATCTGCCTGCGGTAAAGATCCCGCTGCTAATCCAACTGGCAAAAATACTTTAGCCTGTTAATGGCCTAAAGCATCCTGCGTAAAGCAACCCGCCCGGCTTTTTGGAACGCCTAAAAAAGGCAATACAATCCCTCTTTTTTGTGCTTGCCGATGCACTCACGCGGCACATTTGTCCCGCCGGTTACCCGGTGGTTTTGTCATGCCTTTAACGGTCGTGAGCCGACCGGGGGGCGCCCGCCGAAAACTTCGATAAACCCCCTCCTCGTCAACCCTTAATAAGATGAACCGAAACGCACAGGGCAACCTCACTGTAACTTTTCGTCTCCCTTATTCGAACCTCGAACTTCGAATCTCGAACTTCGAGAAGGGTTCTGGCGCTTGAAACATTCAGTTGTATAAGATGAAAAAGTATTCCTGCCCTGTAAAACCACCCCCCCAATGTCTGTATTATATTATATGCCGCCGGACCCTTTCTGCGAACACCTTTTGTGTAANNCCTCGGCCATCACCCGCACCAGCGGCTCGGTGCCCGAAGGTCGCACCAGAATCCGCCCTTTGCCGGACAGCCTCTTTTCCTGCCCGCGGATGGCATCAGCCAGCGCCGGGCTGTGCATTACCCGGTCTTTATCCTTTACCCGCACGTTTTCGAGGATCTGGGGGTACCGCTCCATCTGGGAGGACAGGTCCTCCAGGGCGCGGCTGTTTTTGACCATCACGGCCAGAAGCTTTAAGGCGGTCAGGACGCCGTCGCCGGTGGTGTTGTAGTCGAGATAAAGGATGTGGCCGGACTGCTCGCCGCCGAAGACGGCCCGTGAACGCAGCAGTTCCTCCAGCACGTAGCGGTCGCCCACTTTGGTTTCGACCACTTCGATACCGGACTCCCTGAGCGCCACATGCAGACCCAGGTTGCTCATTACAGTAACCACCACTTTATTCGACATGAGGAGACCGTTGTCCTTTAAATCTTTGGCACAAATCACCATAATCTGGTCGCCGTCGATAAGACGGCCCTTTGCATCCACTGCCAGAACCCGGTCAGCGTCCCCGTCGAGGGCCAGGCCGAGATCGGCGCCCAGGGAAATCACTGTTTTCTGTAAAAGGGAGGTGTGGGTGGAGCCACAGCCGACGTTGATGTTCACCCCGTCGGGCTGGTTGCAAATGGGAAAAACCTCGGCGCCCAACTCGGCCAGAACCCGCGGCGCCACCTGGTAGGCCGCGCCGTTGGCGCAGTCCACCACGACTTTAAGCCCGCTGAAATTTACATTAACCGCACTTTTCAGGAAAAGGACGTAGCGGTCTGCGGCATCGTGGATTCGGTAAGCCCGGCCGATGCGAGACCCCACCGGATAGGGAATACCGGCACAGTCGTCCATTACCAGGGCCTCGATCTCAGCCTCCATCTCGTCTGAAAGCTTATAGCCGCTGCCGCCGAAAAACTTGATCCCGTTGTCGTCAAAGGGATTATGTGAAGCAGATATAACCACCCCGGCCGCCGCTTTGAGGGTCCGGGCCAGGTAGGCCACGGCGGGAGTGGGGAGTACACCTACTTGTAAAACGTCAACACCGGCGGAACAAATGCCGGCAATCAGAGCCGCTTCCAGCATATCGCCGGAAACGCGAGTGTCCTTGCCGATGACCACACGGGTATGGGGGCCGCCCCGGGCCAGTACAAAAGCCCCCGCCCTCCCCAGTTTATAAGCCAGCTCCGGGGAAAGGTCCCGATTGGCGACGCCCCTGACTCCGTCCGTGCCGAACATAACCCCCATGGATCGGTCTCCTTTCAACCAGCAAAATTACAATTTATTATATCTTCAGAAGCCTGGCAATGTCAATTTGCATTTAAAGGCATGCACTATCTGGGCTGTGTATCGGGACTGGAAGTCACAGGAGGCGGCGGCGCGGGCGGCGCGGTTTTGACGATTTCCACGGTCACCTTCACCCGTCCCGGCTGNNTGAATGTCCACCGCTTCCGTGCGCAGGTAAGAGATTCCGTTCAGGACCTCGGGCGTTCCCAGGACCTGGGCGGAGGCCGGCTCAACCGCGCTGCTCTTCACCGTGCAGCCGGCAGCCGGGGTCCCGTTGATCACGGGCCGGATGGGAATGGTACGGGACGACACGGAAGTGACTACGGGAACCAGTACTTTCACCTCGGCGGGAACCAGGGTGACATTGAAGGGACCGACGCTGACGGAAACAGTCTGCTCCACATTGGTGGCAGCGGACTGGATGTCCACCTGGGCGGTGGCCCGCTCCAGGCTGTTCACCACCCGTCCCGGCCCCCGCACCAGCACGGTGTCCGGCTCAAGGAAGGGGGCCAGTGCGGTGCGGCCCTCCGCCGGAACGCCTTGCAGGCTGACCGCGACCGGGATCTGCTTTTCGACAATCCGGTCCATGGAAATGGCGGCCACATCCGGAACGACCCCGGCCACCCGGAGTCCCGGCGGGGCGGTCACCTGGACCGGCAGGGAGAAATCACCGGTTTTTCCCTCCGGGATTGCCACAGAGGCCCGGAGGTCAGCCGGGGAAAGGTTGACCAGCTGGTTTTTGTTCCCCTGCACACGCACGGAAACGCTTTCCGGGATTACCCCGCCGATGATGAAATCCTGGGCCGGCCGGTTGTGTTCGAGCTTGACGCTTAATACTTTCTCCCGCACCGGGTTTTGCTCGTTGCTGACATACACCCATAGGATGAAAGCCAGGAATACGGAAAGCAGCTTGATCGAATTTTTTTGCCAGTCAAATTGCACCGCCCGTTACCTCCTGCGCCATAAAGCGGACAGCCTGGAGCCGCCCCTGTTCTCCAAAAGCGCGTCCAGCTTTTCCTTTAATTCGGCCTCTTCCAACTGACGCTGCAGGACACCCTCCACTGACAGGGAGACCGTACCCGTCTCTTCTGAAACGATCAGGGCCACCGCGTCGGAAACCTCGCTGATGCCGATGCCGGCGCGGTGGCGGGTGCCGAGGTCGCTGGCCAGGTCTGGGTTTTCTGTTAGCGGTAGAAAACAGGCCGCTGCGGCTACCCGGTCGCCCCGCACGATGACCGCGCCGTCATGCAGGGGGGTCTTGGTGACGAATATGTTTACAAGAAATTCTGCCGAAACCAGCCCTTCAATTTTCACGCCCGTATCGATATACTCCTCCAGTCCGGTGTCCCGCTCCAAAATGATCAGGGCGCCCATCTTGTTCTTGGAAAGGACTGTGGTGGCGCGGGCGATTTCGGCGATCACCTTGCCGCGCTCCATTTCCCCCTGTGCCGGCAGGGTGCGTGAGATAAAGCCGCCCCGGCCAAGCTTCTCCAGGGCGCGCCTGAGCTCGGGCTGAAACACGACCGGCAGGGCCACGACCAGGGCTGTCATAGCCTGCTTCAAAAGCCAGTTGATGGTGTAGAGGTTGAAGATGCTGGTCAGGGCGGTCGCCACCACGAGCACCGCAATGCCCTTGATTAGTTGAACGGCCCGCGTCCCCTTAATCAAGAGCATCAGCCGGTAAGAAACAAAAGCAACGATCAATATATCGAAAACGCTGCTTAAATTGAACTTGAGGATGGAATTCAGGTAATCCAGGTTCGGCAGCCAGAACTGTTCCATAAAGAACACACCCCCGCTATGCTGCAACTCAAAGCTATTATATCATTTGCAGGCCCGGCGTAATCATTGGTGAGGGACAGGTTTCCCCGAATTAAGAAAAAAGCCCGCCTTTCATCCCCGCCCTTCGCTCTCGCTTCGCGAGTAAGGAAGGCTCAGGACGGGAACTTCCCGGCGGGGAGTTAAAAAGAGAGTGCTGGTTCTTTTTTCACTTCAGATGGGGTGGAATCCCCATCTGAAGACCCTATGTTCAGCTTTAGCTGAACGAGTTCACTCTTCCTTGTGCTTCTCTCTCTCCAACAGGCCGTAGGCGATGGAGTCGACCAGTGCCTGCCAGCTGGCTTCGATGATGTTCTCGGAAACACCCACCGTCCCCCAGGTGTTGCGGCCGTCGCTGGTCTCGATGTGAACTCGAACCATGGCGCCGGTGCCGTCCTTTTCGTCCAGCACCCGCACTTTATAGTCGATGAGCTGGTATTTTTTGATCTCGGGGTAGAAGCGCTCCAGCGCCTTGCGCAGGGCGTTGTCTAGAGCGTTGACCGGGCCGTTGCCATCCGCCGCGGTGTGCACGGTCTGTTCACCCACCCGCATTTTGATGATGGCCTCGGCGTAGGCGGGATTGTTTTCCCGCATCTCGATAAAGAGGCGCAGCGTCTCCAGGGTGAAGGGCTCCTTGTACCCGTTGTAGACCTTGCGCAGGAGCAGCTCGAAAGAGCCCCCGGCGCTCTCAAAGACAAAACCCTGGTTTTCCAGCTGCTTAATTTCGTCCAGAACGCGGCGGCCTTCTGGGGTCTGGTGGTCGACCCGGATATTCAAATCCTTGTACTTGTAAAGCAGGTTGGATATGCCGGAGAGTTCGGAGATCAGCACTCGGCGCTGGTTGCCCACCCGTTCCGGCGGAATGTGCTCATATGTCCGGGAGTCCTTTAAAAGGGCGCTGACGTGTATGCCCCCCTTGTGGGCGAAGGCGCTCGCCCCGACGAAGGGCTGGTGCGTATCGGGGTTCACATTGGCCACCTCGCTGACAAAGCGGGAGAGTCCCGTGAGGTGCGCCAGGTTCTGACTGGGAATGGTCTCCAGGCCGCACTTCAAGGTCAGATTCGGAATAATTGAGCAGAGGTTGGCGTTGCCGCACCGCTCGCCGTAGCCGTTGATCGTCCCCTGCACATGCACCGCCCCGACATGCACCGCCGCGAGCGTGTTCGCCACCCCGCATCCGCTGTCGTTGTGCGTGTGTATCCCGAAGGCCGCCTCCGGCAGCCGTTTCCGCGAGACCTGCAGCGCCCCGGCAATGTCCCACGGCATACTTCCACCGTTCGTGTCGCACAGCACCAGGACCTCCGCGCCTGCCTGCCACCCGCGCTCCAGCGCCGTCAGGGCGTATTCGCTGTCTTCCCGGTAGCCGTCAAAGAAATGTTCCGCGTCCAGTACCACCCGGCGCCCCTGGGATCTCAGATACGCCACCGATTCCTCGATCAGGCGCAGGTTTTCCTCGAGGCTCACCCGGAGAATCTGCGTTACGTGCGTGGGCGAGAATTTCGCGAAGATCGTCACGACGGGCGTGCCCGCCGCGAGCAAGGCCTGGATGTTCGGATCGTCCTCCACCGCAAATCTGGCGTGGCGCGTGCTCCCGAACGCCGCCATCACCGCGTGCTTCAGATCCAGGTCCTTCGCGCGCTGAAACAATTCCGCGGCCTTCGGGTTGGACCCCGGCTGCCCGCCTTCGATGTAAGATACCCCGAATGCGTCCAGTTCCTGCACAATCCGAAGCTGGTCCTCGGAAGAAAACTTCACGCCCGGACCCTGCGCGCCGTCGCGAAGGGTTACGTCGTAGATCTCAACTCGCTGTGCCACGCTCTCGTTCTCCATCTCCTGCCGGCAGAACGCGCCGCTCAGGGGTTCCGAAAAGTATGCGCATCCAGCCGCCCCGGACCCAGCATGCCCGGAACCAGCAGGTGGCCCGGATTGACCACAAGACCGCCCGCCGCCGCCGAAGCTTCATCATACTGCGATACGCCGTTGGAGGCGACACCGCAGCCCCACAACGCAAAGGGCACCGGCCCGCCCGCGTGCGTGCGGCTTCCGAGCGCCGTCACATGATCCGGCGCGACCAGCACGCGCCAGTCGGCGTGCGACCGCGCGGCCGTGAGGCACGGGGCCACCACGCGCCGGTCAAAGTCCTCAATGGCCTGGATCTTCTTATCAATGATGCCTTCATGCGCACACTCGTCAGGCGCTTCGACGTGCACATACACAAAATCCACCGTCTCCAGTGCGCGCAATGCCGCCTCGACCTTCCCCTCGTAATTCGTGTCGATGTACCCCGTCGCCCCCGGCACCTTGATCACATCCAGGCCCGCGCAGACGCCGATCCCTTTGACCAGGTCCACGGCCGAAATGACCGCCCCCGTCACCCCGAATCGATCCCGGTAGGTCGCCATACGCGGCGCACGGCCCTGACCCCACATCCAGATCGACGTCGCCGGAAGCTGGCCCGCTGCTATCCGCGCCGCATTCACCGGATGCGCAGCCAGGATCGGACGCGACCATTCCATCAGGTCGCGGAGATAGGCTCCCGCCGGTCCCGTGGGAAGGTGGGGCTCGTATGTTTGGTCCGAAATGTCGTGCGGCGGCGTGCAGGCCGTCTCCACCAGGGCGTCGGGCTTGACTTCACTGCCCGGGATCACGGCAAGATGTCGGTAGCTGACGCCGGGATAGAATGCGCAGGCACGCGGACACGCGCCATCGAGGCTGCGGATCAGTTCCGCCGCTTCCTCGCTCGAGATGTGGTCCGACGTGAAGCTCTTCATCACGCCGTCCTGAAGCGTCACCAGGTTGCAGCGGAAGGCCACGTCCCCGGGACCCAGCGCGATCCCCTGGTTCGCCGCTTCCAGGGGCGCGCGGCCCGTGAACGTCTCGTGGGGATCGTACCCGAACAAGGAAAGGTTGCCAATGTCGCTCCCGGGAGGCAGATCCTCAGGGATCGGCCAGTACAGGCCGCACAGTCCTTCGGACGCCAGCGCGTCCATCGCCGGGGTCGACGCCAGTTGCAGCGGCGTACGCCCGCCACGCTCGGAAAGGGGAAAGTCGGCCATGCCGTCCCCGATTAGGCACAAAAACTTCACGGGTAGGCCTCCACACGGTTACCGCCCTGGAATGAACGCGGAAGAATACCATACGAACAGGGTATTGTCAAACTATCCCCTTGCAATCACACGGGTTCGACCAAACGCGCCAAACACGAATAATGCGAAATAAAATAAAAACCAATCCCGACATGCCCGCGCTACACCTCGTTCGGGAACGCTGCCTTCAGCTCCTTCAGAAGCAACCCGGACTCGATCTCAAGGCCCTCGACGAAGCCCTGCAGACCTACGGCGCCCTCGTACAGAAATGGAACCTCCTGGCCTCCCTGGTCTCTTCCCGCGACACGGAAAACCTGTGGCTCCACATCGCCGATTCGCTCAGCCTCTTCCCGGTGGTCCGGGACCTCGGCGGCGCGTCGCCCCGCCTGTTCGACATCGGAAGCGGCGCGGGGTTCCCCGCCCTACCGCTCGCCCTGGCCTGCCCCACGCTCCGCTTCCACATGGTCGAGCGCGCACGGAAGAAGGCTGGCTTCCTCGAGCTCGCCCTCGGCGAACTGGGTCTCCTAGAGCGAGGCGTCGTCAATCCGGGGGCGTTTCCCCAGGAAGTCTCCCTGCAGGCGCCCTCGGGATGCCTGATCACCGCCCGCGCCGTTGAAAGACCCGGAACCGTGTGGAAGAGCCTTCGTGAACTCGTGCAGCAGGGCGCTGTCTTTCTCTGTCAGTGGCCGGAACTGCCTTCCGAAGCCACCCAGATGTTCCACGTGGAACAAATCACCGACGACTGGACCGAACTGGGCCTCCGGCGGGGCACCCTCCATATCCTCCGGGCCCGCTGACGGTCTCGCCCGCTCCGCAGCCATGTTCCACGTGGAACCTCCCGGCCCGCCCCCCGCCTGTCCCTTCAGTCCGGTTTGTGTCCTCCCCCGGATGCACTGCCGCGGTCCCGGGAAGAACAACCGCATAACCGGCAAGGCCATCATCACAGATGCAACCATCACCAGCCTCCAATTTCCTCTGCAGCACCTTCGGTGCCAACAACCCCAGGCTCAACCGCTACAATCGCTGATCGTTGAGATGCATCACCGGAGCTGTGAAGCCAGTCCACACCGCGAGACACGGGAAGACCCAATCGCAGCGAACGCGGGCTTCGCCAGCGGCATTACGAGTCGTGCACAGATTCCCAGCCCGCTGAATCCGCTGATCCTGGCGCTGTCTTCCCGGTCCGCCGGAACACTCCGAATGAATGGCCGTAACTGCACAAGGCAAGCCGCACTTCAGATCCAGTAAACGACCCCCAGCGGTCTCAACGCGATGTGCTCTCCCTGCGCCCCAGAATCCGGAGCACCGGGATCAGCATCCCCTGCGGGGGAATCATCAGCCTCGACACCACCCACACCAGGATGTTCAGCACCAGCATCCCATTCTCTCCGGCAGGACCCCGGCCCGCGCACCCGCTACGCGAAAAGCCAGAACACCGCGCCGGGAAGCAAAAGCGCCAGGACCGCACACCCACCCAGGCAGCGACCCCCTGCGCGCTCCCTATCAGCTCATAGAGTTCCGTCATGCATGCCAGCGCTTTCACGACCCGGGCGAATTCAACGTGCCTGCCCACCCATGCGCGCTCAGGGGCACCGCCCGTACATCCACTTGCACCTGCTTGCCCGAGGCGTCCCGCTCCGCCATCTTCCGGGTCGTGAGCTTGAGCTGGCGCCAGGTCCCTGGCGGCCCACCGGGCCGGGTCCTCCGGATCAGGCCACCCCGCTGCGCTCGATCCGCTTCGCGGCCCGCTTTGGCCGTTATCTCGTATTGTGGCCAACGCACTCAGCCCGGGGTCACCTCTCGCCACAAAAAAACTCCCCCGAACCCACGTCCAGGGGAGTCCTGAATTCACGCTCGTCTGCTTGGGCTACTTGTTCAACTCACGGATCTGAATGTTCCGGTACTCGAGGCGCGAACCGTGATTCTGCAGCCCGATGTACCCGTTTGTCCGGGCCACGCCCGGATGCTCCTGAATCTTGTCCTGGTGCTGGCTCATGTCTGCTTCCGTGACCAGGAACCCGTTCACCCAGACCGTGATCTTCGGCCCTTCCGCCCGCACAAACATCCGCTGCCAGGTCCCGGCCGGCAAGGTCACGCGTCGCGACGGCGCGGCAAGCCCATACACGCTGCCCGTGTACTGCCACGGCTTGAGCGTTGCATACTGCGCCGCGTAGTCGTCCAGCACCTGCACTTCAAACCCCTCGTAGGCCGGATTGCCTTCCCGTGGCGTGCGGCAGAACACCCCGCTGTTGCCGTCCGCCGGCACCCGGAACTCCAGCGCCAGCTCAAAATCGGCAAACTGCTCCGTCGTCGACAGCCAGCCGCCTTCCCCGGCATCGGTATACAGCATGCCGTTCTCCGCGCCCCAGGTCTGCTCCTTGCCGCCAATCTGTTCCCACCCGGTCAGGTCCTTTCCATTAAACAACGAACGCCACCCCTCGCCCGGCAGGATCTCCCGCAGGTAGACATTCGCAAACCACAGGTCCGAACCGTGATGCTGCAACTCGAGCTGGCCGGCCGGGTAAATCGGGATCTCCCGGTTCCAGTAGTTCTCCATGACCACGTTGTTCACCACGAGCGTGTTGTTCAAATACACCGTCACCCGCTCGCCCACCATCTTGATGTGGAACGTGTTCCATTCTCCGATCGGATTGTCCGCGCACGCCAGCGGCTTGCTCGGGTTATTCTGGTTGTTGTACAGACCGCCCGACCCTTCCGGCCATTCGGCCGTGTCCCAGATCTGCACCTGGGGCGCACCACGCAGATAGACGCCGCTGTCCCCCTTGGCCGGGATCTTCCAATCCACGATCATCTCGAAATCCGCGTAATCCTGGGCCGTGCACAGGCTCGTGCCCTTCCCGTCATACTTCAATACCCCGTCCACCACGCTCCAGTGTTCGTTCATCAGCGCGTTGGCCTCGGCCTGCGCCGCCGCCAGTTCGTCCGCCGTCAACGCCGCGCGCTTCTCCGGATTGTCCAGCGGCCCCTTCAACAGCCCTTTCCATCCCGTCAGATCCTTCCCGTTGAACAGCGCCACATACCCCTTTGGCGGATTGTCCGGCGACATCGTTCCCAGCAGCCGCGCCACGGCCGGCTCCATCGCCCGCGCCCAGATCCAGTACCCCTGGGTATTCGGGTGGAGCGCGTCCGGCATGATCGACTCGGGCAATACGCCATCGTCATTGAGAAATTCCTCGCCGATGTCCAGGAAAAACACGTTCTGCCCATCGTCCAGACCCGAAAGGAGCTGGTTCGCCGCGGCCAGTTTCTGCCGATTCTCGGTATCCGGCGCGGCATCACGCGGGAAAATCCCCAGCAACAGTACCTTGATCTGCGGCAGTTTCCCCCGCACGCTCTGCACAATCGCCGTCACGCCCTCCGCGATCTGCTCCGCCGTGTGTATCCCGTGGTTGTTCGTCCCGATCATGATCACCGCCAGTTTCGGCGACACCTTGCTGAAATCCAGGTCGTCCAGACGCCACAACACGTGATACGTGCGGTCCCCCGACGTGCCCAGGTTCACCGCGTTCCGGTCCGCGTAGTACGCATCCCAGACTTCCTTCCCGGCGCCTTCCCAGCCCTGCGTGATTGAGTCCCCGATGAACAGCAGGTCCGCGTTGCCTTCCAGCAGACGCGCCTTCATTGCGTTGTGTCGTTCTATTTTGGCCTCGCTGGGCGGGGCCACGCGGTCCGCCGGGTTCGGATGCGCTTCCTCAGCGGCATACACCGCCACCGTCCCAAGCAGCAGCGCCAGGCACACTCCCAGCGTCTTTCGAAATGGTGCGCGTTCTCGATGCATAACCTGTACCTCTCATTCGTGGTGGGAAAGGGATCCGTTCCAACGACCCCCGGAGAACGTTATTGTGCCCCCTGCGAACCCATCGTGCAAGTACATTCTACGCCCGCCAGACGCCAGCCCCGTACGACCTGCCCCCTCACCCCGCGTAGTCCAGCAGCAAATCGATCCACGTAATGGTGAACGCAGGTTCCCGTGCGTCCGCGGCTTCGTACACAAACCGGATCTCGTTTTCTCCCAGACGCCACCACGAAGCCTCCACGGGAAGCTCCCGTTCGCCCCGGCGCCACCAGTCCTGCTCGAAAATGCTGTCGCCGATGTTCCCGGCGTCCAGCGGCGGCTCCCCGCCCGTATTATCCGGCCCGCCTCCCTCCGCCACCACCGGACCCTGGCCGTTCACAAACACCTTCAGCGACTCACCCGCGAGCAAGGGTTTGGCGTACAACACGAGGGTCGCCCCGACCGGATGGCCCGACGCGCGCGCTTCCGCAATATCGTCGCCGATCCGTAGCGGCACCGTCGTTTCGCCGATGCGTTTTCCGTCCCGCTCAGCCAATTCAAACCTGACGGGACAATGCGGCAGGATATCCACCATGTACTGCTTGTCGGCGTAACGCATCTTCCCGGGGTCCGCCAGATCGTTCATCCACGGCTGCCCCACCCACTGGTCCTGCGAAAACCCCAGTTCAATCCCGTCGGCATCCGCGCGGTGAAATAAGAGCGCCTGCGCATTGAACATCTCCGGCGTCTTCGGTTTGCTGTACCGCCGCCGCCCCGAAGCGTCGTCGCTCGGTTGCTCATCGGTATCCACAAATCCCAGCGCCTGCCAGATCGTCGGGACAACCTTGACGCCCGTGCGGTTCCGCATCGAGATGAACTCGCCAATCTCGATGTCGAACTCCTCGTTGGGCCGGTAATGCGTTGGCGTGATAGCGTCAATCAGCTTCTCGCGCATCCACGTCTGCCAATCCAGACCCAGCGCGTTCGCGTTCCGCGCGGGCACCCGCGCCATAATCTCGACCGGCGTCCCCCGGCGCCCCGCAAATTCCGCGCACAACAACCGTACCGACCGCATGAATTCCGTCATGATCGGCAGGCCCGCGACCGGATCCTCAAAAAACGGGGGATAGACTGCCCAGTCAATCGCCAGCCCGTCCACCCCCGCCTCGAGCGCCTCACGGAAGATGGCCAGCTTGAATGCGCGCACCTCCGCATGCTTGAAATCCAGAAACACGGTGTTCGGAATACGGTACTCCGGGTGGTCTTTGTTGAGACGTCCAACAAGACACACCCACATCCAGTTGTCATCCGACGCGGGCCCGTACTCGTGGTTCATCTCGAGCCGCGCGAAGATTCTCAGCCCCAGCTCATGCGCCCGTTCCGCGGCAACGCGCAACGGGTCGTTTCCGCTATCGATCAGGCCCATGACGTTTTCATGCACCCACCGGTCGCCCTCCCGAATCATCCCCATCTGCTCCGCACTCAAGCCCTCTCCGAACACCTCGCCCACCTTGGTGTCGTAGCAGAACACGCTGCCGGGCCCGAGCCCCCACACGAGGATATCGGCGTTGCTGTTCTCGAACGCCTCCACGTAATTCCTGAGCAACGCCTCTTTGGTCAGCGGCGGTTCGACGAAATACATGCTGAAACCGTCGTGCCGGTACGCGATCGGCATCGCTCTCAACGGCTGCGAACCCCACCGGTGCCGGTAACCGTCGCCTTCCAGATCAAACACCTCGTAGATGGCCGCCACGTAATCCGCATTGATCGTGAACAGCCCGTCCGCCCGCGCCGCCGCCATGGGTTTCTGCGCATACCCGTAATTCCCGCTGTCGGCCAGGCGGTAATTCTCGAACGCGTTCACCTCGTCCGGCGTGAAATAGAGGTGCTCGCATTTCCACGCCCGCTCCTCCCACGTGAACCACCGGGAACTATCGCACTTCACCGCATCCGCCTGCCCCCGCACCCATTCGGGATGCAGCATCAATTCCCACACCGACGCGAGGCGCCCGTCCGCTTTCCTGAAGTAGACCCCGCAGCGGGGATCCATGTAGGCCCACCCCTCATCCACCTTGATCTCCGAACAGATGTGCCCGCCGATCACGTGCATCACCACCCGCCCGGGCAGCCCCGCGATTTCGCACAGTGCAACATGCAGGCGCCCCAGACACTCGCACAGAATCTCCCCCTTTTCGATCAGTTGCTCTTCCGTACCCCCGTAAACGTAGTTCTCAAACCCCGCGCCGTACCATTCGGCCCGATACAGGTCCCGGCAGTACCGCATCAGCGCCAGTGCCTTCTCGGTCCCGGTCGCGCAACCTCGCGTAACCTCCGCGACTATCCGTTCAAGTTCGGGCCGCGAACCCCGGACATAACGCACTTCAGAGGGCGTGTACGCCGAGTACAGCACGTCCACCGTCTGTGCACAGAGGAGCACCTGCCGATCCCGAAGCTGAAAATCGACCGTCTCGCCGTAATTCGCGCGCAACTGGGCATGGTTCAACCTCACGGCCCGCTTCCGCGCCTCGCCCACGACGCGCTCCACCGCCGCTAATCCCGTATACGGCCCCAATTCCGCCACCGACCCCACGGACGGTCCGGTGAATCCCGCGTCAAAAAGCGCCAGCCTGTCCACCCCGGCCTGCTCTGCACCTGCGCACGCCCCCCACGCCACGACCACGGCCGCTGTCGCCATGCCTATCCGCATTGCCACCCTCCTCGCACCCACACACGGCATTCCCGTCACGCGTCCGCGTCGACATAATCCGGGTTGGGCACTGGCATCTGCGCACCGACGCGCCGCTGCCAGGCATGCAGCATCTCGCGCAATGCATGGGTCTTCTCGGGCATCGCCGCGGAGAGATCCTGCCGTTCCCCCGGATCTTCCCGCAGGTTGTACAGCTCGACCCGCTCGTCCTCATAGAACTCGAGCAGTTTCCAGTCACCTGCGCGCAGCGCAGCGCCGGGACGCCACCACGTGCCGTGGTAATGCGGATAGTGCCAGAAGAGCGCCTCGCGCGCCGGCGGCGGACCGCCCCCGAGCAGGCCCGCGAGACTCACCCCGTCGCGCGCTTCGTCGTTCGGCAGGGCAATCCCGAGCAGTTCCAGCAGCGTGGGATAAAAATCCGTGCTCGTCACCGGCACATTGCAGACGCTTCCCGCCGCCGTCACCCCCGGCACGCGGATGATCTGCGGGACCCGGATCCCCCCCTCGTAACAAAAACCCTTGCCCGCGCGCAGCGGCCCCGCGGACGTTGGCGCCCGCCGTTCCGCCAGCGTCGTCAAACCGCCGTTGTCCGAAGTAAACACCACGATTGTGTTGTCCGCGAGCCCGAGCGCGTCCAGCGCGTCCAGCAGCCGCCCCACATTCTCGTCCATCGCCCGCACCATCGACGCATAGTCCGGCCGGTCCTGCCGCAACCGGGTCACGCCGCCGGGCACGTCGAGAAATGCGGGGCCATCCGGTTCGGGCAGGGCGGCGGCCTTCTCCGTAAAATGCGCCAGGTGCCGCGTGCAGGCCTCGATCGGCATGTGCACCGTGTAGAACGACAGATACAACAAAAACGGGGCGTCTTGCGCCGCTTCGAGAAACCGGAGGCTCTCGTCGGTCAGGCGATCCGTCAGATACTCGCCTTCCGGTCCATCCTCCAGCTTCGGATTCTCGTATGGCGAGTAATAGCCGCCCGGCGGCGACCCTTTCTCGTGGCCCCCTTTGTTTATTTCAAACCCCTGGTCTTCCGGATAGAACCCGGCCCCGCCCAGATGCCACTTGCCCGCAAAAAAGGTCCGGTACCCCGCCGCGCGCAGCACCTCCGCCAGCGTGACTTCTTCGAGCGGCAGCTCGTGCCGATCCTGCGGCCCCAGCAGCTTCCGATCTTTCGGGTCCCCCCCGGGGATCCAGTCCGTAATGTTCAGCCGCGCAGGGTATTTCCCCGTCATGATCGCCGCGCGCGTCGGCGAACACACCGGACACGCCGAGTACGCGTCGGTAAACCGCATGCCGGACGCCGCAAACCGGTCCAGGCAGGGCGTCTCATAAAACGGGCTGCCGTAACAGCCCAGGTCATACCAGCCCAGGTCATCCACCAGGATGAACACCACGTTGGGCCGGCGCGAACCCGGCGCGGCCGAGATCCCGCCCGGATACGCCAGCGCCAGCGCCCCAAGACCGCAGTGTTTCAGAAACTCGCGCCGATGGATCATGGTTGCTCCGCTGGATTCGCTCGTGCCTGGTCTCAAAACTCAAGTTTGCCGAGGATCTCGAGCGCCTTCGCCTCATAGAGCGCCTGCCATTCCGGCGCCAGGAAACACTCCGTCACTTCGTAGCCTCCCCTGGGATAATCCGCCGCCGGCGGCCCATACTGGAGGTATCCGTTGGAATACGCCGCCACGAATGTGTATTCAAATGGTGAAACTTGCTTCAGATGCAGCCCGATCTCCACCCCCAGTTCGGTCGCCGTCGTAATCAGCACGAAATCCCCGATCCGGATCCCCTGCACCTCCGTGGTGATGGTCGGCTCGCCCGCGGCGAGATTAAACGCCTGGTGCTTTTCGAGCGTGGCAATTTTGTCCTGGATCCGCGCCATCTTCTCCATCGCCCGGACGTTCTGCAGGTATTTTTCCACGTGTGCCCGATTCTGCGCGTCAATCTCCGACAGCTCATCCGTGCCCAGCGCCTCCGATTGCAGGTACCGGAATGAGTAATCGGACGGATGCTCGGGATCCAGGCGGTACTGGATGTACAGCGGCACAAACGTCTTGATGTTCAGGCTGGTGCCGCGCAGCGATTTCAACAACTGCGCCTGTTCCGCCTCCAGTTCCGCGATCCGTTCGTCAAAATCGGTCCGCCGCGGCAACTGGATCGTCTCGTTGACCACCTTCAGTTTCCCGGCTGCGGTCTGGATGCCGCGCACCGCCTTCAGCGTGCTCAGTCCGAGCATTGTCCCCAACGGCTCCGAATCCCTCGGCCGATGGACGTCTTTATAGAGGATCTCCGTGATGTCGCCGCCCGCCCCCTGGAGAAACAGCGCCATCGCTCCGTCGCCCAGATTTTCTTCAATCACAGCCGACGCAAAGCCCGGAAAATCCGCCGTCACCCCCCCTCGCGGGACGGTCAGGTAGGGGTGGCACGCAAAATTGTAGACCACCGCCAGCGGCCGCCCGTCCGCCCGGTCAATCCGGAGCACCCCGATCTCCGGATCCATGGGTCCTACGCCTTCCACTTCGTCGTCGGGCGGACACGGGTTCGTGTGCCGAATCGTCCACGCCTTCCCGTCCCGCAATCGCAGCGTCCGGTTCATCGATATCCGGTCTTCTTGCCCGGCGCCCGCCCCCACCGTCACCTCAGTCAGGTTCGCCGCGGCGCGCCGTACCGCATCAAACGTCCGTTCCAGTTGCTCGGGCGGGTCGCACAGCATGCGCACCGGCGGGTGGTTGTGCGAGGCATTCACCAGCACGTGGGGCCCCGGAATCCCCAGTTCCCCCTCGATCCGCGCCCTCAGGGCCGGGAGAAAATCGTCCCCGATCTCCCCGATGCCGCCGATGGCCGTCACGTCCATCGCCACGATCGCCAGCCGCGTCGTCCCATCGTCCAGCACCAGCGCCTTGGCATACAGGGGATCATTGACTCGACCGCCTTCCGCGCTGACGGTGATGTCGCTCTTCGCCACGCCCGCGCGCAACGGTCCACCCTCCCCTTGCGCCGCGGCCGAACCGGCCGCCCATGCCAACGCCAGAACCGTAACAAACACGCCGTGAACCTGCATTGGAAAAACTCCCCGGGCACCGGCACACGCGCGAGCCCGGGTCCCGGTACCCTCAGCCGCGATCCCCGTACCAGTTGCCTTCGCCATAGAGCTGCTGCGCCTCTTCCGGAAACACGCTCTTCCGGGTCCGCGCCAGGCTCTCCTCCCAGTCGAGCTCGGCAAACAGCGGCCGCCAGCCATACCCGTCCGCCAGGATTCCAAAGACCCGGAACAAATTCGAGAACGGGCTGTCAATCCCCAGCACCTGCCGCGGGCTGTTGCTCTCAATCAGCGTGAACGCCCCGTCCACGAGCGCCCAGATCCCGAACGCCATCTCCGTAAGCACATGCTCATGCCGCGGCACCAGGCTGCCTTCCCGCACCGCATCCTCAAGGATATCGTACAGCAGCCGGACTTCCCGGTTCTCGATCTGCACCAGCTCGTGCAGCCGCTGCGGAGATGCCTTCTCGCGGATGGTCCCCATCGCCATGTGCAGGATGCGCGAATCCTCCGGGTGAAGCCGCGTATACAGTCCCACCGATTCCCCCAGCGCCACCACGCGTTCCCGCGACCTGCAGCGATGCGCCGCCGCGCGCTCCATCATCTCCAGGCGCGCGCCCGCGTACTCCACCGCGAGCCCCACCAGCAAATCTTCCTTGCACCCGAAATGCTGGTACATCGTGCCCTTTGGACACTCGCTCACCATGGCGACCCGCTCCATGGTCAGCCCGAAATACCCCCGTTCAAGCAATACCGACCGCGCGGCCGAAAGAATCGCCTTCTCGCGCTGCCGGATCCCTGTCTGCCATGCGGACCACTCAGTCATTGGCACATTCTCCCGCAGGCCCCCCGACACCCCAGTCATCATACCACACAAGAAGAACGGGCCCTCGTCATTCCGCCGCACCCTTGCCGCTACAGCACAAAGCGGGAAACGCTTACCGCAAAACACCACACCGCCGAATAATACAGGGGCAAACCAAGGATCGTGTTCGCATACCCCGGGCACACAAACCGCTGCCGCCCCACAAAGATGTCCGACACATAGAACAGCACCGCCCCCGGCAACAGAATCGGCGGCCCCCCCGCTCCGACTGCCCCCGCCGCAAGCACTACCATCACCGAAATGCCCGCGACATACGCGAGCACAGACGCCTTCATTTCCCGTGAAACATGCGGCTTCAGCCAGCGCAGCACGATCCCCGACGGGATCAGCACCGACAACGCCGCGACCGCCGACCACACGGGCTCGATGCCAATGCGCAAAAACGCGTACATCAAGGTCAAATGCGCTCCAAGAAACGCAAACAGCCCGATCAAAAACAACACCTTGTCTTCATACGCAAGAAGCCAGTCGCCTATCCAGCACAACACCAGCGCCAACAGCACCCACCGGCCGTACGGCGTCTCGCGCGCTCCGCCCTCAAGGACAATCGCCACAAACGCCGTCGAGGCCACCATCTTGTAAAACACGCGCCCGAAAAAGCGCTTGCGCTCCGCCCCCAAATGAACCCCCAGTGCGATAACCAGCACAACCGTCCACACCACCAGTTGCGTCGTCAAAAGCCTCTCCTTAATCAACTGCCCCTGAATTCCCTCATACACAACCATATACCAATCCCGCCGCCCAAAAAAGTGTCGGCAACCCCATCCCTCCTATTCTTCGGGTCCATCCCGTCTCAGCCGCGGGCCGCCCGCCCCTCCGCATTGCCTCCTCTGGAATCCCCGGTCCCGCCGTGACACAATAACGGTCCTGAACCCGCGGCATTCCCGCCCGGTGCATTCAGAGAGGGGAACGCCTCATGACCATCAACGACAAAGTCCGCGTCGGAGTGATCGGCGCAGGCGGCATGGCGCACGCCGTGCATCTGCCGTCCCTGGACCGCATCCCGGAAGCGCGGGTCGTCGCGATCTGCGACCTCGTGCCCGAACGGGCTGAAAGCGCCGCCGCCAAACATAAGATCCCGAAGGTCTACCCGATCCACGACCAGATGCTTGAACACGAAGACCTCGACGCGGTCCTCTGCCTCTGCGAACCCGACCGGCAGTTCCGGCCCGCGCTCGACGCGCTTACCGCGGGTAAACACGTCCTGCTCGAAAAACCCCCCGGCCTCACGCCGTTTCAGGCCCGCACCCTCATGCGCGCGGCGCGCCAGCACAACCGTATCCTGCAGGTGGCCTTCAACCGCCGGTTCATCCCCCTGGTGCAGGACGTCGTCCGGCGCATGCGCGACCTCACCCCCATCAACCAGGTCGTGGGCCATTTTATGAAACACGGCACCGCCGCCTTCTGCTCCGGCAGCATCTGCGCCTTCGAGTCCGACACGATCCATGTGCTTGATTTGGTTCGCTGGCTTGCCGGCGCCCGCCCGGTCGAAGGCGCCATGATTCAATCGCAATTCGGCGACGTCGTCCCCAACGCGTGGAATGCCGTGGTCCGGTTCGACAACGGCGTCATCGGCGTCATCAAGGCCAATTACATGACCGGCGGCCGTACCCACATCGTCGAGATCCACGGCCCCCAGGCCAGCGCTTTCATCGATCTCGGGTTCGGCACGGCCTCGTGCAGCGCGCGCATCCTCGTCCACGGCAGCGGCGGCGCCTACTCGCTCGCCGCCGAGGGCGCGGCCGAGAATCAGCTCATCGAACTTGACGGCCAACGCATCGCCGGCAGCGACGAGTTCTTCGCCTACTACGGGTTCCTTCAGGAAAACCAGGAGTTTATCGCCGCGGTTCGCGAAGGCCGCCCCAGCGCATGCGACATCGAAGAAGGCGTCAAAGCCTTTGAATTCGCCGAATTCCTCCACGAACACCGTCTCCCCTGACACGAAAGGCACGAACGCCATGCTCCTCTCGATGTCGGCATTCGCAATCGCCGCCGCGTTCAACGCGCCCGGCGACGATCCCATGCAGTACGCGTTCATCACCTACGCCCGGATCGCGGATGAATCCGACGGCAGCGCCAATTGCTGGCCGTGCATGGCCCTGCTCGACGATGGCCGCATCCTGGCCGTATGGGCGCGGCGCGCCGCCAACGCCCCCGACGACGCCATTGTCGCCGCCTTCTCGCGCGATTCCGGATGCACCTGGACGCCCCCAAACACCCTCATCGCCACACCGGAGTTCATCGACGCCGATCCGAGCATCGTCGTGTCGGGACGCCGCGTGTTCGTATCGTGCACCGCCGTCCCGGGCGGCGGGATCAGCACCTCGACCCAGTGGTTCGTGCGCAGCGAAGACAACGGCGAAACGTGGTCCCAACCGTACACGGTTTCCTTCAACCACCGCTACACCTGCGGCAAAACACACCGCGGTCTCCGCCTGGCGTCCGGCACGCTCCTGCTCGGCTACTCCTGGGAAACGAATCTCGAGGAAAGCGGCGTCCTGTCGTCCGAAGGCCAGATGGACCTGCGCGCGGGCGTCATGCGCTCGACCGACAACGGCGATACCTGGACCAACGGCGGAGACACCCACGCCACGTTCGAAAAAATCAGCGACGGCGCCGTCTCCGGCACCGACGAACCCGCCATCGTCCAGCTCGACGACGGCGCCCTCTACATGCTCATGCGCACCGGCGCCTCCCATCTCTACGAAGCCCGGAGCAACGACGAAGGACTCACCTGGCGCGATGTCAAACTCAGCCCCCTCATCGGTTCCAACGCCCCCGCCGCGCTCGCGCCATTCACCGCCGGCGACCGCAAAGGCATCGTGGCCGTCTGGAACAATTCCACCCAGCGCGTGCCCCTCTCCGCGGCGGCCTCCTTTGACGGCGGCATGACCTGGACCAGCCCCCGCGACATCGCCCAGCCCTACACCAGCGGCCAGGCGTCGTATCCGTCCTGCGTGCAAGCTCCCGACGGCGCCCTGCTCGCGGTCTGGCAACAGGACTTCCCAGCCGGACGGGCGGTACGCATGGCCCGGTTCAGTCTGCCGTGGCTTCTCGCGCAAGCGTCCGCCGCGCCAGACCCCGCCGCGAGCAGCCTCCGGCCGGAGTCCCCCGCCCCCGAACGCATCATCGTCGCCCTGGGAGATTCCACTACCGCTCCGCGCGGGCCGCTGCTGGTCTATCCCGCGCTGCTGCAAACGGACCTGGCCGCGCACGGCATCCCCGTACGTGTGATCAACGCCGGCGTCCCCGGCGACGATACCCGCATGGCCCGCCAACGATTCCACAACGATGTCCTGGCACACAATCCCGGACTCGTCCTGCTCTCGTTCGGCATCAACGACTCGGCCGTGGACGTCCCGAAAGGCGCTACGGCCCCCCGCGTTCCGCTCGAAGAATACGAGGCCAATCTACGGTTGTTCATTGCCGAACTGCGCAAGACCAGCGCTGTCCCCGTGTTGTTTACCCCCAACCCCCTCGCGTGGACGCCCCTGCTGCTCGAAATGTACGGCAGACCGCCGTACGACATCTCGTCGAATGCCGGCTTCAACCTCCTGCTCGAACCGTACGCCGAGGCCATGCGCCGCGTCGCCGCGGCGGAACGCGTCCCCCTCGTCGATACCCGCGCCGGTCTCGCGCAGCTCGCCGACCGCGCCGGCCTCGAAAACCTGCTCCTTGACGGCATGCACCCCAACGACACCGCGCACCGGTTTATCGCGGACCGGCTCCTCGAATGTCTTCTGCCGCTGCTTTCAGACGGCAACGCTGGCCGGGAACCCTGATATGAATGTCCCCACCGCGCCGCAACAACTCCGCAGCTACATCGCCCCTGGCTGTCCCGCGACCCGCGCCCCCTGCGACGGGTCCGAACCACCCCTGCGGATCGAGTTCGGGTTCACCCCCCGCTGGTACCGCACCCGGTGCGGCATCGATTTCGGACCGCGCTGGCACCTCGATCCCCAGTACCGCGCGCAGACCGTGCGCCAGATGCGCGCCGTGCTTCGCCAGACCTTTCCCGGTCTCCCCTGGCGCACGAACGAAGCCGTGCCCGTCCCCAATCTCGACGGCATCCACGGCGGACTCACCATCGCCCGCATCTTTGGCATCCCCGTCGAGTACTATCCCGACAACTGGCCCGCCGCGCGGCTCCAGTTCATCCCTCCGGAAATCATCGACAGACTCGCGCCCCCCGACCTGTCCATCAACCCCATTTTCGAACAGATCGAATCTCAGATGGACGACATCCAGCGCGAAGCGGGGCGGATCGAGGGCTATATCAACTGGCAGGGTGTCTTGAACAGCGCTTACCGCATCCGGGGACCTGAGATCTTCACCGATCTCCTGGTCGAGCCGGGACGCGCCCATCATCTGTTCCACGTCATCACCGAGACCATGCTCGCCGGCATGCGGCGCGTCTACGATCGCCAGCGCGCAACCGGCGTCCGCGTCCGCCATGCCACCGTCAGCAACTGTCTCGTCAACATGGTTTCCCCCGGCCAGTACCAGGAACACCTCCTGCCGTACGACCAACGCATCGCCGGGGCCTTCGACCTCTTCGGCATCCACAACTGCGCATGGAACGTCAACCCCTATATCGACGACTACGCCGCCGTCCCCAATCTCGCGTACGTGGATATGGGCCTCGACTCGGATCTCGGGCGCGCCCGGGAACGATGCCCCAACGCGCGCCGCGCCGTTATGTACACCCCCCGCGACCTCGCCGCCAAATCCGAGCAGCAGCTCCGCGACGACCTCGCCCGGATCCTGCATGAGTTGGGACCGTGTGACGTGGTGATGGCCGACATCGACGACAACACCCCCGATTCGCGCGTCACGTTTTTTGCCCGGGCCGCCGCAAATCTCCCGCCCTGAACCCGTCCCTCACACTGTGACGACAGTCTTCACGACGTCCAAGAGTTCGTTCATCCGAAACGGTTTTGCGAGGAACCCGGCCAGTTCGCCGTCCGGGAACCGGTCTGTCGAGCCGTCCCGGCCGTAGCCGCTGCACAACACGACCGGGACTGCCGGGTCAATCTCGCGAATCCGGTCAAACGCTTCGCGCCCGTTCATCCCCGGCATGGCCATGTCCAACAGCACCACGTCGATCCCGCCCGCGTGCTTTTCAAGCAGCGCCAGACCACTGTCGCCATCCGGAGCCACGAACACCCGGTATCCGGCCATGCCGAGCATGGCCGCCCCCAGTTCCCGCACCTGCGGTTCATCGTCGATGATAAGCACCGTGCCCGACCCCGTCGCCTCTACACGTGGCTCGGCCGCGGAAGCCTCCGGAACCGCCGCCATCTTCGGCGGCAACAGCATCCGAAACGTCGTCCCTTTCCCCGGAACACTGTCGACGCAAAGACCCCCGTGGTGTCCCCGGATGATCCCGAGCACGGCCGCCAGGCCCAGGCCGCGGCCCGCAAATTTGGTGGAGTAGAAGGGGTCGAAGATGTGCGCGAGCGTTTGCCTATCCATGCCGCACCCCGTATCCGACACGTCCAGATACACATACTCGCCCGGCGCCATGCCGTCCCCGGCCTGGAACGCTTCAGCGTCTTCCCCCGTCCAGTACACGACGCCGGTCGCGATCGTCACCACGCCCGGCTGGTCCTCGAGCGCCTCACTGGCGTTGGTCACCAGGTTCATCACCACCTGCCGCAATTGCGTCGCGTCCCCCTCCACAAACGGCAGCATGTCCGTCAGGCGGAACTCCACCCGCGTATTCTTCGAAATCGCTACGCCGATCAATCCGGCCATCTCCCGCGCCAGGTCATTCAAATCCACCAACTCCTGAATCAGCCGGCCCTTCCCCGAATACGCCAGCATCTGCCGGCACAGGTCCGCCGCGCGCGTGGCGGCCGTCCCGATCTCCCGGAGATACCGCTGCACCGGCGAACACGCGTCCAGCTCGACCTGAGCGAGTTCGACGTTGCCCAGCACGCCCACCAGCAGATTGTTGAAGTCGTGGGCAATGCCTCCCGCCAGCACCCCCAGACTTTCGAGCTTCTGCGCGTGCTGCATCTCCGCTTCCAGCTGCCGCCGTTCTTCCTCGCCGCGGCGTAACTCCCCGGCCCGGCGGTGCAGGGAGCAGAGATGCCCCAGCGATACCGCGAACAGCGCCAAAATCCGGCACTCGTCTTCCGTGATCTCCCGGTGACTCAGTTGATTGTCCGTGCAGATGAAACCGATGACGTCCTCTCCATCCCACAATGGCGCCGTCACATGGGTTCCCTGCCCGACCGTCGTGCCCTCGGCATCACGCAGGTCCGTGTTGGTGCGCAGCACAAACTTGACCTCGTGATTCAGGACCCGCCGCATGTCGTCATCGTCGTCCGTGAGCCGCACCTTGCGCTGGCGTTCATCGCGCAAGGCGCCGTCTTCGCCCACCCCGTACGAACCGCGCAGAACCCCCGGCTCGGCGTCCCGGAACCAAATCCCGATACGCTCGAATCCCAGCCGCGTGACCGCCAGACTCGCCGCGGTCCGGCACAACTCGTCCAGCCCCGGCGCCTTGGAAAGCGCGTTCTGGACTTCCAGCAGCGTCTGCAACTGGGCGCTGAACTCGGGAATCCCCGGGCCGCTGGTCTCCACGGTCGCCAGACGTCCCCGCTCACGACGTGTCCTCGACACAGTCTGCCCGATAGTCAACGTCTCTGGATTCCCGGTATCATCCCCGTGGCGCGGACAAATGCGGATCTCCTGTTCCTGTTCTCGGTCCAACGTCATGCGGCTTGTTTCCCCCGTCGCGATGCGCTACGCAAGATGTTCCCCAAAACCCACTGAACTTGCCTATGTATTGTACCCCGTTCTTCCCAAATCGTAAACCGCTCCACCAATTCCTCTGACCGGGGATCCCCTGTCGCAGTCCTCTTAACGGGTGAAGATCCGCGCATACTCCCCATAGGCCTGAGCGGCCGTTGCATCGCCCGAGGACCGAAGAAATTCCCGGTATCCCCACGTAATCGACGTGTCCGTATAGTCTCCCGCTAATTCCAGCTTCGCCCGGAACTTCTCCGCCGGCACCGCACGCCAGAACGGCGCCGTCTCTGGGCTGTTCACGTGCGTCTTCAGACCAAACCGGGCCACATAGTCCTCCACGCTGGTCACGTTCAGTTCTCCGCTCTCCACGTTGGCCCAAAACGCCGTGCCCGTCGCGGCGCACGCCGCTGCCATCGCTTCAAAAAACGGCCGCCGCTGGGCCAGTGTGTAACAGGCAAGATGTTCCCCGCTGTCCTGCAACGCCACAATGTCTATAAACGCCGCGCCCAAAATACCCTTCCAGAAATCCGAATACGCTTCCGGAGTCGCCCACCGGAAATCCCCCAGATAACACCCTTCATCGAGTCTGAAAAAGGGCGATATCATCACGGGTTTGTCCGGCGCCGCCGCCTTGCAACCGCGCGATACGCCCACATACAGGTCGTGCGCAAGCGCTCCCTGACGGTCCCACATCACGTAGCATTCGTAGGGGATATAGAAGCCCGCGAAGCTCGCATGATGCCCGTATGTCTCCTGAAGAAGCACTGCCCGTTCGGTTCCCCGCCGCACTTCGTTCCCGGCGCCCTCGAGCGTCCACCAGTTCGGAGCCGCCAGCGTGTCCAGGTAGACGTGGAGGCCGCGCGCATCCAGACGGTCCAGCAGCGCGTCAAAGGCCCCGCCCCCCTCGGGACCCGCATACGGCCCGTTGAAAATGATCGTGTCCATCCCGAGCGCCTGAAGCTGATCGAGTTCCTCTTCCCACGCGGTCTCCGGCAAGGCCAGGTCGTCCGGCGTCAACCACCAGAGTGTTCCCGCAAGACGGGCCTCGCCCCCCGCTCCGCTCAGGGATGCACAACCGCAGACCCCAGTCGCGAAAATCCCGCAACAAAACAAAAGACCTCCCGCCCAATTAACCGTGAAATATCGTGACATTCCAATCATACCTTGTTGAATGAGCGCCCCGTCCCGCGAAAGGCCGCAGCCGGGAAACGGTCATCTGCACGTCACGGTGCACTTTTCACCGTGCGTGCTCCGCATACCACGAGACGGTTCGTTGCAGACCTTCCTCTATATGCACCACCGGCTCATACCCAAACGCGTCCCGTGCGCACAAGATGTCCGCGAGAGACATCTGCACGTCGCACGGCCGCGCGGGCGCAAATTCCGGCTCAATCGACGTGCCCAGAATCGTGTTCAGACGGCTGAGTATCGCCACCAACGAAAAGCTTCGGCCACACGCCACATTGAACACCCCTGAAAGATGTCCCGTATGATTGCCCGCGGCAATGTTCGCCGCTACGGCATTGGCGACATACGTGAAATCCCGCGATTGAAGCCCGTCTCCATAGACCACCGGCCGTTCGCCCTTCAACATACGCCGCACAAAGATCGGGATCACCGCCGAGTAGTGTGAATGGGGGTCCTGACGCGGTCCGAATATGTTGAAATACCGCAGACCCACCAGTTCAACACCATACAGATCGGAAAACGTGCGCGCGTAAAGCTCAATACTCGCCTTGCCCGCGGCATAGGGCGAGATGGGACACAACGGCATGGCCTCATGAACGGGCATCTCCTTCGCGTTGCCATACACGGCTGAAGAAGACGCATACACTACGCGGCGTACGCCTGCATCGCGACAGGCAACAAACACATTCAACGTGCCCGTGACATTCGCCTGATGGGTTCCCAGCGGGTCCTCCACCGACTGGGGAACTGACGGAAGCGCCGCCTGGTGGTAACATACATCGGCGCCTGTGAACACGAGACCGAGCTTGTCTGTATCGCAGATACTGACCTCGTGCAGTTCCACCTCGGCCGCAATCTCGCCCAGGTTCGCACGGCGCCCCGTCGAAAAATCATCTACCACTCGAACCGTGTCGCCTTGCTCCAGCAGGGCCCGAACCAGATTGCTTCCTATAAACCCTGCCCCACCCGTTACAACCGCGCACGCCAATCGTTGAGCCTCCTCTACTGCTCAGAATGCACCACCAAGAATAGCATGCGTGAAAACGGGCGCAAACTACAGAACGATATCCGCATTTTTTAGTAAATAAATATTATTTATACAAGACTATCACTGAAAGCATATGGCTAACCACAAGATATGGGAGTGTGCGGTTCCAAAAACACAAAGTTTTCCACCGGTGTGACAGGGAGCGTTTAAATCGATAATCAAGCGCCCGGATCTCCTCAATCCCTGCCCGGTAGCTCTTTTATAAACCTTTTAATACAAGTCGGTTATGGTAAAGAAAAATGTAGGAATAAAAGTCTTGGCGAGTATCCGGTCTGACTATGAATTTCAAAACGAAGTGGGATTTCCACAACTCATCCACAGGGGTCTTCCACAGAAAATAACCGATTACCCACACCACAATATAAAGGATAAATGACTTTTCCTGAGATGAATTTGACGATAAATGTCCTCAGTGTGGATTTCGTGCAGCGTCAATGATAAAGGTACCGAACCAGGTTCCGCTGGAGCCCCCGAAAAACGAAGCAGGGACAACTTCGTCCGTTGTCCCTGCATACACTCAAAGCGCCTGGCGAGTTCGCCGCGCTATATGCGAATCGGCATTACGATGTTGAGGTAATTGTCGACAGGCCCATCCGCAAAAGGTTTAATCAATCCCGGACTCATCCCGTCTTTCAGAACAAGACACGTTTTTGCGGTGTCGATGTGCCGAAGCGCATCGAGAATGAAGTCAGGATTGAACGCAATCTCCATGGGCTCTCCGCTGTATTCGGCTGGCATATCTTCCAGGTATTCACCAACCTCGGGAGTGACCACGCGCAGCGTTAATTGATCATTATCGAACATGAAACGCACGGAATTGAACTTATCATTGGTCATGGTGCGCGTGCGACGAATAGCTTCCATAAACGCGGCAGTATTCATGCAGACTTCTTTGTCGTGTTTCTTGGGGATAACCATGTCGTAGTTTGGGAACGTTCCTTCGATCAGCGCGCTCACCAGCCGATTGGAATCAAACACAAACGCTGCTTGCGTCTCGTCGAAGAAGAGCTTGACCTCGCCGTCACCGCTCAAGAGACGTTCAAGCTCGGTAATCATCTTTCCAGGAATAATGACTTTCACAGAAAGACCCTGCGGGATGTTCTCGGTTTCCATGCACAGGCTCATCCGCCGGCCATCAGTTGCCACAACCGTCACCCTGCCGTCCTGGATCTCACACAGAAGACCCGTCAGGTTATACCGTGTCTGATCCGAACAGATCGCGAACGATGTCTTGGAAAAAAGTCCCTTAAGCATCGACTGCTGAAAAATGATCGGCTCTACATGGTCAAAACTCCGCATCGGCGGAAACTCATCGGGGGACATGCTGAACAGCTTTGTCTCAATCTTCCCCGCCTTGAGCGTCACCACGTTGCTCTCTGCAAGCGCGAGCTGGATGTCACCCCCCGGCAGTTCTGACACAATAGAGGCAAGACGCTGGGAAGACACCGTCAGCGATCCCGGTTCTTCGACCGTACAGTCCACCGAACACTCGATGCTGATCTTGAGATCCGTAGCGGTCAGTCGAACCTGGCTCTCCCCTGTCTCCATCAGAATGTGCGAAAGTATAGGCAAAGCCGATTTCGGCGATACCACCGTCTTCACCTTGTTGACGGCATCCAGCAAGTCCTGTCGCCCAATGGTGATTTTCATTCCCGAATCTCCCTCCATCTCCCCGTTGTCCACGAGACCTGTGGATTTGTTTTGCAGCTCTTATGATCCTCTTTTCTTTATTTAAAGATCAAGTATTCGAAGTCATAGGGGACTAAATAATGTTAACAACAACGTAACCTCTTTGAGTATGAGCAGCTTATCTTGTTGGCCATCTCTTGATAACCTGTACCGGACTATCCACACGCTCCACACCTCTCGCTCGAGTCCAGGTCTATTCGCTTTTTCCTCGTCGGTGCCGGTGGATGAATTGGGTATAGATCAGACACATTGTCTGACTCTTTCCAGAAAACTATCCCCAGGCTTGCCCGTCTATTAGCGGTTCCCAATGTTCCACACAGAATGATTCTTGTCTCTATACCATCCACATCGATTTTACAGGCATGCCCGTTTGGCCTCTAATGTGTCATAACGGGCGTGGAACATCTTACCCATATGTGTATGGACTGGAGTGCTTCCCATTTCAAGCATCCCTAAGCTATCTATTCACAGGGTTTTATAAAAATGGTTCTAATGCTGGAAAAACTCGAATCCATGTATAATCCATTGAAGTATAACCGTTTATTGTTTATCCGCCTTAATTTTCTACCCCGAATAACTCTCAATAAGATGCAAATTCTCCACAACTTATTCACATCATCGTGAGTCGTTCCTGATATCCGCGTCAGGCGAACCCCGGGTCCTGTTGTAGTCCCCTCGAGTTCCACAGGGCTTTAAATTCACGCCGCCGCAACATTAGGTGCGGATTACGCGAAGGAATTCTTCGGGCGGGATGATTCCCTCTTTCACCTTGTTACGGCACCGGTCCGCCATCGTTTTGAGCTTGGCGGCGCGGGCAATTTTCTCGGTCGGCTCGTTGGCGGCGATCATCTGCCGAATCTGCGGGGTCACCTCCAGCAGCTCAAAAATCCCCGTCCGGCCCTTGGTGCCCGTGTGATAGCAGAAATTGCAGCCTTCACCGCGGTACAGTTTCTTCGTGCTTTCGGGGATGTTGAGCGACTTCAACATCGTTTTTGCCGGCGTAAAGGACGTCCTGCATTTCGGACAGATCTTGCGCACAAGCCGCTGGGCAACGATGGCCGTCAGCGAGCTAGCGAGCAGGTAACTCGGCACATCCATATTGCGCAAGGTGCTGATCGCTTCCGGCGCGTCGTTGGTGTGGAGCGTGCTGAACACGAGGTGTCCCGTCATTGCCGCACGAATCGCGATGCGCGCCGTCTCCGCATCGCGAATCTCACCCACCAGCAGCACGTCGATGTCCTGGCGCATCGCCGCCCGCAGCGTATTGGCGAAGCTCATGTCAATGTCCGGATCGATCTGTACCTGGTTGATGCCTGAAAGCTGGTATTCCACCGGATCCTCAAGCGTCACGATACTCTCGGTAAGGACGTTCTTTTGATTCAGCGCCGCATAGAGTGTCGTGGTCTTTCCGCTGCCTGTCGGTCCCGTGACCAGGATCATCCCGTAGGGCTGCTCGATCAGCACACTAAGCTTTTTCACGTCCTCCGCCTCGAGGCCGAGGTCCTTTATCCCCTGAAGCACCGCCGACGCGTCGAGCAGTCGCAGCACGACGCGCTCGCCCAGGAAACACGGCAGGGTCGCCACACGAATGTCGAACTCGTTGTCGGCAAAATCAAACGTGATATGTCCGTCCTGCGGCCGTCGTGTCTCCGTGATATCCATGTCGGCCATGATCTTCACCCGCGACACCACCGCGGCTTCGATCTCGTGATCGATGCTCATCACATCATGCAGTACGCCGTCGATGCGGTACCGTACACGCATCTCCGGTTCTTGCGGATCAAGATGAATGTCGGTCGCGCCCGAATTGACCGCGCCCTCGATCATCTTGGTTACCAGTTGCATAACGGAAGCGCCCGATGCCTGGCGCGCAATCTCCGCGAAATCCATGGTCGCCCGTTCAACAACGATTTCTTCAGCCATGACAACTTTGTCCTTCTGTTCCGTGTCTGATATTGCTGTTTTCGAAGAGGCTGGTTTCTTTGGGACCGGTTTCTGTGCCGTCGCCTTGGCCTGTTTTGCGGGCGGGGCCGGAGACTCTTTCATCGATGCCGTCTTGCGGCCTCGGTACCGTTTTTTGGTCTCCTCCTCAATCACTTCGACATGCGTCAGGATCGGGTGAATACGTTTGCCCAGGAAGACCTCAGCGGCCTCGAGCGAATCCCTGACTCGAGGGTCGCTGATCAACACCGACAGCCGGTCGCCATCGACCCGGACCGGGATAAACCGGTATTTTCTGGCCACGCTCTCCGGAACCGCATCCAGCGCTTCGGCGGTACTCACGGTCTTGTCCAGCGCGGCGTATTCCAGCTTGTGCTGTTTGGCCAGGGCTTTCGCCAGCGCTTCGGGCTTCACGACTCCACTGTCGAGAAGAATCTTGCCCAGCAGCCGGCCCGTGCGCTTCTGTTCCGCCAGCGCCGCTTTCAGGTCGTCCTTCGAAATCTCCCCCATCTTCACGAGGGTCGCGCCGATCGATTCATCGAGTTGCCGCTTCGCTTTGGAGTGGTACTCGAATCTGAACAGGTCTTCCAGCGCGCCAACGCTGATGATCTCCTTTTGAAGGAGTTGCCGGTACCATGGAACGCCGCTGACCGCTTCCTGTTCCATTATGGCATCGAGTTCCTCGCGCGTCAGGACTTCCTGCCGCACGAGCTCGTCGCCAAAGTCGTGTCTTCCGGATATTCCTGCCATGATATTCCCCTTGTATCAATCCCTCACCCCAAAAAAGATACACCTCTGCCATTATATGCGGGGAACCCGAGAACGTAAAGGAATTTCGCAGTTTTCGTGGGGTTTCCATCCAGACCGATCACGGCCCGCATCCCTCCCCGTTCGTAAGAGGCGGGGTCGGGACAGGGCGCCGGATGGATCTCCTAGTCGCGATAGACCAGCTTGCGGAAGTCCGGGTGGTCGCGGTACCCGGCGAATTCTTCGTCTTCGCCGGCTTCTTCGCGGAACACGTCCCCGAGAACGATCGCCACGTTGAGATAGGCCAGCATCCCGTCGCGATCGCCCCGCCGCGCGGCGGTGCAGGCCAGATTGTAGTACGGCGCGGGCTCCTGCGGGTCCAGTTCGATGGCTTTGCGATACTGGGCCTCGGCCTCTTCCACACGCCCCCGTTTCAGCAGGACGTTCCCGTAGTTGTTGTTGTTGGCAACGCTATCGGGCTCGAGCGAGAGCGCGATCAGGGCCTCCGCTTCCGCTTCATCCAGGCGGCTCGTGTGGCGGAGCAGCACCGCGAGATCGTTGTGCGGACGGCTCCAGTTGGGGTCAAGCTGAATTGCATGGCGGTACGCGGTCTCCGCCTCTTCGTACCGTTCCAGGTACATCAGCGTCAGGCCAAGTCCGTTGTAGGGAAGCGGCCAGTCCGGGCGCAGTTCAATGGCTCTTCGAAAGGCCGCTTCGGATTTGGCGAGCGGTGCGTCTTTCCATCGCTGGCCGTAACGGAGCACCCCCAGGGCGAAACTGGTCTCCGCCGTTTCCACGCCCCCTTCTTCCGCCAGCGCGGCCACCGCTTCCACGAGATACCGCGTTCGGATGCGTCGCGCCTGGGGATCCTCCTCCAGACACGCCAACATCGTATCTACCAACAGGTTAACCTGGGCGGGCGACAGATCCACCACATGCGGCGACCCCTGCGGCGCCGCTGGTTTGCGCGTGGCCACCACAACTATCGCCGCAACGACAATCGCCGCCGTTATGGTCCATATCACCTTATGTGACTGCATGGGCTCCTGCCAGACCACCTGTACCCCGGGCATTTCGTTCATTGAATGGGGCTGAAAACCACCAGTGACCCGCCGGTTCGCGGAGGGTGCGCGGCTGCCTTCCCTCCAGAATCATAATACCATGCCACACAACCGTTTGCGAGCGTTTCCCCGTGAAACGCGCGGCTCACCCCCGCGGCACGTTTCTGAGGCGCGGATAGGTCTCGAGGAGCGATTCCGGCAGCGGGGCGTCTTTCTGAATGCCCAGCCCGGTCTGGAGTTCGAAGGCGTTGACCACCGCCTGGCCCCGGTAGTGGTTGTTGGTGATGGCGTAGACCTCCGCGGCCATCTCCCGGATGCGCTCAATCTTCCGCAACCACGGGTCCAGTTCCTCGGGCGTGTACAGGTAGTCGTAGCGTTCATCGCGCCCCGCATCCTCCCGAAACCAGTCATCGGCGTTCCGGCCGTGCAGGCGCACGTAGCCCAGCCGTCCGGTCACGCGCGCCGTCGGGCCCAGCGAACCCGAAAACAACGGCTGATCGATATTGCAGAACGCAATTCCCCGCTGCGCGAGCTCGTCAAAGACCTCCGGGCAGTTCCACGACACATGGCGCACCTCCACCACCAGGGGATACTCCGAAAACGTCCCCACGACCCGCGCCAGCCAGCGGCGGTTCTCGACCGTGCGCTTGAAACTCCACGGAAACTGCACCAGCACCGCCCCGAGTCGCTGCCGGTCCATCAACACGTCGAATCCGGCCCGTACCGCGTCAATGTCGGGCTGCAGCGGCCAGGATTCCCGCTCGTGCGTGAAGGCTTTGTAGAGCTTCGCCGTGAGCTTGAACCCGGGATTTCCCTCCAGGAGCTTGACCCAGTGCATCGCGTTGCCCGGCGGGAACGGACGGTAATACGACGCGTTCACTTCGACCGTGTCGAAGTACCGGCTCAGGTATTCGAGGGGATGCAGCTGGCGCGGCATCTCCGGCGGATAGACAATGCCCTGCCAATCCTGGTACGACCAGCCCGCCGGGCCAACTCGCACCACTGCCGTTGTCGCTGCCATGGGTTGCGTGCTCCTGACGCCAGAGTACCACGCGTATGGATCCCGGCGTTAGCCCCGTCAGCCGCCGCGACACGTGTCGCCGTGCGAACCGGAGGGCAGCCACGGGCGGTTGCAGGCGAGACGCCGGCGCTGCAAGATCAGAATGCCCCCGCGAAAGACGGTCCGGAGAAGTAGACAAAGAACGGGGACATGTTCCA
>DDYW01000025.1 GCA_002348185.1 Candidatus Hydrogenedentes bacterium UBA2224
ACATTATCACTGTGGTTTGACAGAGCGCCCTTCGCCCCGCGTTCCCGGGACGGGCGTGGTGGACCTTGTGGACCTTGTGGACGGGTCTTCCTGAACGACCGGGAAGGGGTCAGACAACAGCGCTTCGTCTGTTCAACCCCTATTCAGGGGTTGGGATAGGGGGCGAACCCGGTCCACGGGCTTCGCCCGCGGCTACGCAAATTCGACACCTCCGGTGTCGGTCGGAAAAGGGTCAACACCAGGCTCATGGGCTTCGCCCCCGGCCTCGACTCTTCTGGAGTCCCTAGGATAGAGTCGTCCATCCTGTCCATCCTGTCCATCCTGTCCACTGCGTCCACCGCTCCGCGCTCACGCACAGGGCGTGATGCCATTCTCCCTCGGCCTGCCGGACATGCTAAGATACGGCGTGTCCGCATGCGGCGCCCAATGCCGCGCAATAACCTGGGGGGTATACACTGCATCATGAACTCGGATAGTGCGTTCGCCCGTGAACTTGAGCTCGCCGTCGCCGCCGCACAGGCTGCCGGAACCATCCTGCGCGAGGCGTTTAACCGGCCCGGCGGCCCCACGGGCAGCTCCGACCACGCCGACGCCGACGCCGAACGGGCCATCCGGGAAGCGGTTGCCGGCGCGTTCCCCGAGGACGGCTTTCTCGGCGAGGAACTGCATGAAGCGCGCCGGACCCCCGGCCGCGCGGGACGTCTCTGGGTCGTCGACCCCAACGACGGCACCAGCGCCTACATGAAGGGATTCCGGGGCGCGGCCACGTCTATCGCGCTTCTGGTCAAGGGCGAGCCGGTGCTGGGCGTGGTCTACGCGTACAATTGTCTCGACGACAAGGGCGATCTGTTTGCCTGGGCAAAAGGCGGTCCGCTGCTGCGCAACGGCGCGCCGGTCGCGCCACACTGGCCGGCCACCCCGGGCGGCGACTGCGTGGTGCTGGTCTCGCAGGGCGCCGACAAAAGCCCCGAGGCCAACGCGAAGTGCGTCGCCCCCATGCGCTACCGCGCCGTGCCTAGCATTGCGTACCGGCTCGCGCTGGCCGCCGCGGGCGACGGCGTCGCGGGCGTATCCCTCAACGGCCCGGGCACCTGGGACTTTGCGGGCGGGCACGCCCTGCTGCTGGGCGTGGGCGGCGACCTGTTCGGCCGGGACGGCGTCCCGGTGCGCTACGACACCAACGGCGTCTGCCGGACCACGTCCTGGGTGTTCGGCGGCTCGAGACCGCACGCAGAACACATTCTTGGGGGTGACTGGTCCGCCGTTTATAACGAGCCTTCGGTGGACGGGCCGTACCCGCTGTGCTGGCCGCGCGGCGGCAGGGGGCCGATCGATCCCGCCGTGCACGCCCGCGCCCAGGGATGCTTCCTGGGCCAGCTTGCGGGCGACGCGCTGGGCAGCCTCGTGGAATTCCAGGGACCCGGTTCGATTGCCGCGCGGTACCCCGGCGGCGTGCGCGAACTCGCGGACGGCGGCACGCACCACACCATCGCGGGCCAGCCCACGGACGATTCAGAGATGGCGCTGTTGCTCGCCCGCTCGCTGGTCGAGCGCGCCGCGTACGATCCCGATGCCGTGCGCCACGCTTACGTATACTGGCACAAATCCGGCCCGTTCGATTGCGGCATCACCATCGGCAATGCCCTCAACGGCAGATACAATTACGAGAGTCAAGCGAACGGCGCGTTGATGCGCATCTCGCCGCTGGGCATCTTCGGCGTGCACCAGACGGCAGACGACCTCGCCGATTGGGCACGGCAGGACGCGGCCCTGACCCATCCGAATCCGGTGTGCCAGGAGGTCAACGCGCTGTTTGCCATGGCGCTCGCGTGCGCCATCCGCACCGGGTGCGACCCCGCCAGCCTCTGTGATCACATCGCCGGGTGGGCCCGGGAGATGGACTGCCTGCCCCCGGTGCTCGACTCCGTCGACGCCGCTCGAACCGCGCCCCCGGACGACTATTGCACCCAGCAGGGGTGGGTCCTCATCGCGTTTCAGAACGCCCTGTGGCAGCTCCTGCATGCTTCCGGAGTTGAGGAGGCGCTCGTCGATACCGTCATGTGCGGCGGCGATACCGACACCAACGCCGCCATCTGCGGCGCTCTGCTGGGCGCGGTACATGGCCGCGACGCCATACCCGCGCAATGGCGCGACCGCATCCTCACGTGCCGGCCCATCGACGGGCTGTCCGGCGTGCATCGCCCGCGGCCGCGCTGTTTCTGGCCGGTCGATGCTCTGATACTCGTGGACCGGCTCCTTACGACCCGATAGACGCGTGATACACAAGGACCGGCCCGTCAGGGCATCTGCGCTGACGGGCCAGAGAACGGTTCACGCCGTGTCAAACGGGCTACCGTTCAACCGGAAAGGCCGCAAGGTGGAGCAGACGGCCCTCGTGGCAGAGTCCGGTGCCGGACATTGTCCCGCCGCTGAGCCCGATACCCACGCCAAGACCGCGGGTCTCGTCGAGGACCTGGAGGTTCTCCTGCACCCGGCCGACAAACTCGCGGACCACCCTTTCGGACGCGGGCTTGTCCTCGCTGTCGTTGTGGGCGAAGGCGAAGAAACAGGCCTCGCTGAGCCGGGGCCACAAACGCTGCATGGTGCGGGGGGTGTCGAACAACTCGAAGAGCGCCACCTGCGTGTCGCTGGCGATGGCGACGCCGGCGGCGTCTTCGGGAAGGGCGAGGCGTTCGCGATATTCCTCGACCTTCCCGCGCGCGGCCTCGATTCCGTCGGTCAGCGACGCGGTGCGCGATTCGGCCCCGGCACATCTCAATTCTTTCGCGACGTCGTTCCACACCTCCGACTGGTCGCCGTCGAACGAGTGGCGACATGCGACGGATTCCATCACCCGCGCGCATTTCCGGGCACGGATATGGGGCGTGGCGAAGTGGGTGGCGCGGAACCGCTGGCTGACGCTGGACCAGCGCCCCTGTTCGACGCAGCTTACGGGAACCACGAGTTCGGACTGCGCCGCGATGAGCATGGTGATGTTGATGACCCGGTTCTGCTTCGCACCGGTGAGGATTTCACCTTCGGGCAGCAGAATGGGGCATTCGCCGCGGTTGCGGATGAGGATCTCGGGCACCGTGCCGTGCTGCGAGGTCTCGGTGACTTCGGCGGCGCCGGCCTCGAGCGCCTCTTCGAGGAGGACATAGGCCCGTTCGTGCCAGTTGGCAAGGAGCAGGGGAAAGACGGTCGCGTTGCGGTAATGCAGGGCCTCGCCGAACTTCAAGCCGGTAAGCGCCGCGCGCACGGCGCTGAGCGCGCCGATATCGGCGTGGGCTTCCAGTGCCTGGGCGAATCCCGGCATCAGGGCCAGCAGAAGACGCGTCTCGGGCAGAAGATCACGGCGCGACAGCTCCCCGAGGCGTTCCGCGGCGTCGCGAATGACCGCGGGGCGACGCCAGTCGTGCATGGCATTGTAGGCGTCAAGCACGATGCGGTGCAGGGCGCCGGGGAGGGTCTCCGGGTCGCGGACGGCCTGGAGAAAGGCCGCGTTCGAGGGCGTGACGTATATCGAGAGGGTCAAGGTGGCCGAGGGGACATTGGTTTCGGGGCACGCCGCCACCGTGCCATCGATGTACACGATGCCCTGGTCGATCAGGGGCGTCAGCCAGGATGCGGCCTGCCGGGGAATGTACCCCACCTTGGCGAAGTCTTCGTTTTCGACCCGGATGGCCTTGCGATCGTGGGTGTTGTCCGGTTCGCGCTCGAAATGGACTTTCTCGCCCGCCGCGGGGATCGCCCGGCAATACTGCATGCCCGCCAGGTTGCACTCGATCTCGCCAAGCAGCACTTCGTGTTGACTGATTCGTTTCGTCATGGTTCCTGCTCCTGATGGGCGCCCTCAACCGCTTCCTCGCGGTTCCACAGGTCACCCGTTTCCACCAAGACACCGCCGGACCCGGGGCGCGCGTACATCCACGCCCGCATCTCGAGGCCGTCGTCCAACACCACCGGCACCTCACAGCGCCGGTACCAGGTGGGATACGCCATCAGACCGTCGAGGTCGCGGAGCGTCCGCTCGCTCACCGCGTACACCTCGCCCCGTATGGGGCTGACGGTCTGATCCATCCGCACATAAGGCATCGCGCTCGCATACAGGGCATAGTTTTCTGTCGTGCGTCCCCTCCCTACCGGTTTCCGGTTCCCCAGCAGAAACTGGTTCCAGAAACCGCTCCGCAGCCTTCCGTAAACAAAGACATGTATTGCACTGCTCATTCCCGTGTCCTTTGGTAATTCCGCCATCCCCGGGCATGCCCATGACGGGACGGCGCCTCGTCCCGCGGCGCCGTCCCCCGGGCCTTCAGCAAGCCTCGGCAAAGAGGGCACTATCCGCCCAGCGGAAGCGGTCCGACTGCGGGGTGGCCCCGTAGGTGGTAACCCACAGATAGTGACCGGGCAGCGCCCCCTCCTGGACCACCGCCACGAGTTCTTCACCAAACAGCATGAAGCGGAAATACCACGATTTCTGCCCGCTGGCCAGACGCTGCCAATAACCCGGCCGGTACCCCAGCGTCCACATCTGACCGGCCTTCACCTGCCGGCTCCGGTGGAACAGGGTCTGTGCCAGGGCGCGGGTGGGCTCGAGCCCCGTGTGCTGTGCAATGCGCTCCAGCGCGTGGCCCGTGATGTCCAGCTGCGTTGCTTTCGAGACTTTCATAAACGCCTTACCCGTGATAGCCATTGCTTGACCTCCCTTGCGCCGCTAACTCTCTCAACTCCTACGGCCTTCGGACGCCTCTGCACCTAACATCTGTATAGACAGCAGGTATCGTGCCAACACAGAGGCCGCCACAAACCGCCACATATGGGGTAATTTCATGGAAAGGGCACAAGAAACGCCTGGTTGAGTCCTCAATATTAACGTGCTATGCTCAGAAATCGAGCACCGAAAACCAAGCACCGTCGGCGCGTGCCGGTCGGGGAATCCGGGCTATTCCGGGAGGCGCGCCGCAACTCGGGGGATCGTCCCAGCCGTTCAACGCGGTGAAAGAGGAGCCAGATGGGCGCAAAAGGCAAGCAGTACATCGTGACCTATTACGGACTGGACGGGGCCTGCGCGGCCGCCCTGGCATTGAAACGGTTTCCGGCGGCGGAGATCGTAACGACCAGCGCCCGGCGGATAGGCGAAACGCTACAGCAGATCAGCCGGGCCGCGGTGCGTGAGGTGCACGTCTGTGGGGTGGGGGCGGACTGCGACTGGTCGCTCGTGAAACAGGCGTGCGAGGCAATCCGGAAGCGCGGGGGGGCGGTTCGCTGGTATTGCGGCCGGGGATACCTCGATAAAGATCGCGAGCGCTATGCGGCGGTCTGTACCCCGGTGTTTATCGAGGCCGAGAGCAATACGGGGGCCGTGGCGAAGCACCTGCTGCTCACCGGCAACGCCGCGGGCGCGTTTCTGACCGAGCTGGCCCCCCTCGACCACAACGTCGCGCGCGGCAAGCCCCCCAGGAAGAAGACCAGCGATCAGGAAGACTGGTGCGATTTCGTGGCAGCCGCGATCTCCCAGTACTTCAAATACCAGGACGAGGATTTCTATCTGGGGGCCATTCGCAGTCTTGCTGAGCGCCGCATGAGCGAGGACGGCCGGCACGCGCTCAACGTCTACCGCCAGGCGGGATTCACGTATGTGCTGCATGGGCGCTCGCCGGCGATGCGAACCCTCCGCGAACGGATCAAGAAATGCGCCCGGATCAACCGTCCCCTGATTATCATGGGGGAATCGGGCGTGGGAAAAGAACACGTGGCCCACTTGGTTCGCGAAGCCAGTTCGCGCAGCGGCGAGGCATTCATCGTGGTGAACTGCGCCTTGTACGCGGGCAGCGCCAGTCTCGCCAATTCCGACATCTTCGGTCACGTGAAAGGAGCGTTTACGGGCGCGGAAAAGGAGCGCACGGGCAAGCTCACCGCAGCCGACAAGGGCATTCTCTACCTGGACGAAGTCGGCGAACTCCCGCTCGAAGTCCAGGCGAAGCTGTTGCGGGTGTTTGAGGACGGTTGGGTCACGCCTGAGGGCGCGGACTGGCCCACGCGCCAGGTCGATGTGCGCATCATCGCCGCGACCAACCGCGACCTGCCCGAGATGGTGCGCGCGGGGGCTTTCCGTGCAGACCTGTATCACCGTCTGAGCACCCTGCGGCTCTGTGTCCCCCCCTTGCGCGACCGCCTGGAAGACATGCGCTCCATCCTCGAGGTGCACCTCCCCTCCCTGGCGAAAGAGGGCTGCGAACGCATCCTGACGCGGAACGATTACCAGGCGCTGAGAGATTACGACTGGCCGGGGAACGTTCGCCAATTGATCAAACTGGTGGAACGGGCATTCTACCTCGACATGAGCATTCCCGAGGCCATCGCCGAAGAAAAGGCGCTGGGCGAACTCCGCGCCGCCGCGGGAACCCCGTCATCCACGGATGACGTGCTGCTCCCGCGCACCGTGAGCGACGTCCAGCCGCTCAAGGAAGTGCGAGACCACTATGCCCGCCACGTGTGGGACCTCTTTGACCACAATTACTCCGCCGCCGCCAAGGCGCTGGGCATTCAACCCAATACGCTGCGGTACCAGTACCTGAAAGAGAAAAAGCAGCGGGCCTGATCCGCGCGCCCGGCGCGGGATTCGGTGCAGGACGTTTTTGTGAGCGTCATGCCATCGCGGCGCGGCAGTGCCCGGCGATTTCCCCGGGCGTGAGCGCGCGGTTGTAGACGGCGACGTGGCTCAGCTTGCCTTCGAGCCCGAAGAGGGCGTCGCTGCGGCCGCCCACCCACAGATCGGGGGTGTCCTGCGGGCAGCCGGGTTCGAGGACGCCGCTGATCTCCGGGGCAGCGTGCCCATCCAGGTACACGGCGACGTCGCGGCCCTGACGGACGTACGCGACGTGGTACCACTGCCTGGGTTCCAGCACGGTGCCGCCCGTGAGCAGGGTGCGTTTCTCATCGCCGTTGTAGACAATCAGCCGCCCCGCCGCGCTGCCGTCGCCGTCCGTGCCGCCTATGCCGAGATGTTCGCCCGGAGCGCCGGGTTCGCGGTCGCGGCCGCGGGAGACGATGTAGCCCGTCACCGCACGGGCGTCGCAGGGCAGCCCGTTCCAGAACCAGAGCTCAACCGAATAGGCGTCGCCCGGAACGGGCAGTGCGGCGGCCACCCGGCCCCCGGCGCAATGAAGCGCGCGGCAGATGCCGTCGGGGTGGCCGGTTTCCTTGACGGGAGGACCCTCAACAAAGAACGCCACACCCGGCTCGCAGCGGGCAGAGACATTGTTGCCGGACAGGTCGGCGCAGATCTCGCCCGCGAGGGTGTCCAGGGGCCAGAAGGCCTGCGGGGCGGCGGCACGGACGGCATCGACATAGGGCCCCGCGCAGACCGGCAGGGGCCGGCGTTTGCGGGCCGCCAGCACTTCAAACAGGCCCAGCACCGCCTCGGTGATCCTGGGCTCCGCGGCAGGTTCGAGACCGGCGGTACGCGCGGGCCAGGTGTTGTAGCCGCCGAAGCAGTACAGCTCGGGCGGCGGAATATAGCCCTCGGCTCCGTTGGCCAGCTCGATGTTCATGGTCAGGGCGAACGGACTCTGCCGTTTGAGTTTGAGACCGGTGATGGCGTAGACCTCGCAGGGGATCGCGGCGATGGCCAGGCCCCCGACGCGCAACGCCTGGAGTTTCAGTTCGCGCCGGGGCTCGGCCGCCAGATACATCTGCTCGAGCGCATACACCTCCGCCTGATCCTTGGGCACGGCACGGTCGCCCATTGCCGCCCGGATCTCCGTGGCCCAGGCAAGCCGCTCGGGAGACGGGGTCCGGCGGCCCAGGTCGAGCGTCGTTTCCGCCATGTCGATCGAGGCGTCCTCAACGCATTCCGCAGCCTCCCAGGCCTGCATGGCCTTGTCGGCCACCCGCGCGGCGAAGGCGTCGATGGTGAGGTCTGTTTTCGGCGCCGCATAGTTCATCCAGTGCTGGTCGCCGCTGGTGCCATTGGAGATGAGGGCAACGAATCGCGGATTCTCCTGGCCGGGCGCGATCCGCCGCTCCATTTCCGCACAGAACCGGCCGAAATAGTCGGCGGATACGGGAGCGGCGCCGAAATAGTGCATCGAATAATTGGCGAGGAGCGCCAGCGGCGCGCCGCCGGCCGTCCGCACCGCCAGCACGGTCAGTGCGGGGTCTTCCGGGCCGCACGGCCCGATATAATCCGGGTTCTGGTAGCCGGGGTGCATCATTGCGCGGATGGTGACATCGCCGAAGGGGTCCTTTCCGATCCGGTCGGGGCGGCGGAACCATACGCGGCAGTTGGTATCTTTGGAATCAGTGACGGCGGCCCAGCCTGCGCGCGCCGGAACGCGGTTCGCGTCGGCCTGCCGGATGCACTCGACAAGCCGGTCCGGCAGAAAGGCCGCGTAGGCCTCGTCGCACCGCGAACCCAGCGCGCCCATGACGGACGGCGCGGAGTGTGAGTGGGTCGCGGCGATGAGCAGGTGCTCCTCGCGGATGCCCGTCGCGGCGCTGGCCCGGCGCTTCACGTCGTCGAGCAGTTCGCGCGGCATCATGAGGTTGTCCACCAGCACGAGGGCGATCCGTTTGACGCCGTCGTCCAGCACGAGACCGCGTGCAAACAGCGGATCAGCGATCGTGTCGGCCCTGCCTTCCAGAAAACCGCCACTGGTGATCACCGGCAACACCTTCGGCGTAATGTCCACCGCCGCGGCGCCCGCCAGCAGCCCGGTCGCTTCGCGCGAACCCGAAGCGGCTCCGGCCGCGAGGTTCGCGGAGCCCAGGGCGCCCATCAGCGCGGCCGTGCCGGCCGCGCCCTGCATCGAATGTCTGATAAACCCACGGCGAGTCAGTCGTTCGCTCACGATCACGTCCTCCGCAGTGTTGACCTGCGATCAGACTACCCGTTCACACGCGGGGAACACAAGACGGTCCGCGGAGCAATCGTGACCGGCGAAAACGCCGGTCCCGCCAGGAGTTCGCGCAAGCTTCCGCTACAGGGGCAATTCGAGCACGCCGGAGTAGCCGGTCGAAATGTAGGCCGCCGAGGCGCCGAAACGAATGCGTAACGGGTAACCCATCACGGGCACGATCTCGCCCAGCGTGCCGGCGCCGGAACTGAAATCGTACCGGGCCACCGCGCTCCCTCCGAGAACGACATACGCACTCGAGTCGCGGGCATCGAGCAGGCTTCCCCAGTCTCTGGTGACCAGCACGCCGCTGCCCGGTTCCAGTGCGCCGCCGGGCGACACCGCGACGGCATATAGCCTCAGGCCGTCGGCATAGGATTCCACATAGACCTTGGCGCCGCGTCCGAGCACCTGGCTGGCGCCGTTGGGAAGTTGAACCGAGTCAAGGGATTCGACCTCCTCCCCGCCGTTCCAGCGCACCGTCCGCAGGTGGGAGCGGTATTCCCAGTTGCGGAGCCACTGATCATCGCGCAGCGTCAGCAGGCCGTTGCCGGGATCGTACTGAACGAAGATGCCCGGAACGTTTACGCTCGGACCGGCCGACGGCGTCCCGGCCACGTCAATCGCCGTGATGAAATGCGCGCACTTCGGCGTCTCCATGCCAGCAACGGTCTCGAGCGGCTCGCAGGTGCTCAGATACAGACCGGCGTCCGCCGCGTCGAGCGAGACGATATGGTCAAACGCAAGGCCCACCGTGCCGGTGAACTCTCCGGCCGCCAGGTCGATCAGCGCGAGTCCCTGTTCCGCGGTATCCGGACCCAGAACGGCGCCGTACTCGTCCGCACGGCAGCGCAACGCCAGCAGGTCGCCCAGCAGGAACGCGGAACCGGTCTGGCTCGAGGGATAATAGGGCCACGCGACGATGGATTTGTCCGCGGAAGCGCCGCTGTCCACTTCGAGAAGCGGCCGGTACGGATAGAGTGGCCAATACCACCCGTAGTACGGCTCAACGGGGATGCGCTCGTTGAACACGAGCCGCGGTTGTTCCGGATCGGAACAATCCACGACCGCCACCACATACTGCGGCGTTTCGTCCCACCTCGCCCCGACAAGCACGACCGAATTCCCGTAGACCAGGCTGTCCACGAGGTCGCCAAGTTCAACTTCGACTTCACCTCCCGCCGTTTTCGCCAGCGACACCGTCCGAACGAGTGTTTTGCCGGTGTCGTAACGCGCGACGATTTCCGCGGCGACGTGCGGCGTAATCTCCACGAAATCGGCAAGGTATTCCGCTAGCACAAGGCGGTTCGTCACGGTGGGCGCGTCAAGCACGGCGACGTCGATCGTGACCAGTTGCTCCGTGGTGAGTCCGTAGTAATTGCCCTCATAGTCAAAAGAACGGATGGATGCGCCCGTGAGGTCCGCGTAACCGCGCGCATCGAGCTCGTCCGGCGACCACGACACGAATTGAAGCCGCTCGTAGCCCCCGGCGCCGCTCCAGCCGCTGAACGGCACGATGAGCAGGTCGTCAAACACCGCGAAGGCCTTGACGTCGCCGTAGGCGCTGGACCAGCTCCAGTCGTCCCCGAACGTCTCGCGGTCAATGAGAACCGGGCCACCGGGGTCCGCCACGTCGAACAGGCTCACGCACACACGACGGCCGCCGGTGTCGTCCACGCCCAGGGCGAGCAAGCGGTCGCCGCGCGGCTCGATGTGCGTGGACCAGCCGGGCACTTCCAGTTCGCCAAGAAGGGTGGGCGCCGACGGGTCGGACAGGTCCACCACGAACAGGGGGTCCTGGACCAGAAACGTCACGATGTAGGCCCGAGGTCCGTCAAACCGGGTTGCGAAGAGGGTTTCGCCCGTGGCGCGCTCGAGCGGCAACTCGGCAAGCACCGTAAGATGATCCGGGTCCGCGAGACTGATGGTGGTCACATAGACGCGCCGCTCATCGTTCCAGGCGCTGGATACGACGCGCAAGGCGCCTTCCCATGCGTCCAGCTTGTACCGGTCCGCGACGTAGCCATTGACATTCACCGCACCGCGCACCGCCATGGCGCCGGCCGGATCGCTGATGTCGACGTAGGTGATGGTGGTCTCCTCCCCGGACCACGCGGGCGCAGAAGCCACGAAAATGGCGGTGGAGGTGGCCTGGATCACGTCGCCGGCGCCCCCGAACGAGAGCTGGTCCGCGGGGTAGACGTTGTCCGGATCAGCGACATTGATGCTGCTTACCCACGTCGCGCTGGTCTGGTCTTTCGTAGCGACAACGCCGTCCCAATACCAGTCGAATTCGGCGCACACCGCATAGAGCACATCGCCGACGAGACGGCTGTCGACGAAATCGCCGTCCAGCGCGATGGAAGAAAGGATCGATGCGGACGCCGGGGTCGAAACGTCGGCGATGTAGAGCCGTCCCTGTACCGAGTAGCTCACCGTGTTGCCGTTTGTTTCGTAGTCTGCCGCCTGTCCGACCAGGACGTAAGCACGGCCGTCGCGCACGTAGAGATCCCGCGGATACCCAAAGGTCGGAAGCTGCGCAAGCACTTCTTCCGTATCCAGATCGACCAGGGTGAGCCCACGGTACTGGTTCAGGACGTACAGAAGGTTGCCCTCGCGCCGAAAGACATCCGGCTCGGTCACCTCCCGCGGGACATCCTCCTCACCCACCTGGGTATCTTCATCGCGGCCCGCGGCGGGGAGTCCTCCCCACGTCCACCAGGCGTTGTTGCTTTGCCGCAGGTCGGCGCTGGTGAACCGGTAACCGGAATTCCCCGGCGGCTGAAGCGGGCATTCGACACCGGTTGCCAGCACCACCAGAGCGCACAAGAGCACGAACCTCTGACGCATGACCGTTCTCCCTGGAAGGTGGGCGCGCCGCAAAACGGTTCGCGGATCCAGACCGCATCCACGAAGGCCCAGGCCGCCCCTGCCTGCCGCGAAGGATGCACATCTCCCGTTATTCTACTCCCGGAAACCGTCGTTGTGACGCCTATTTTTCATGCCCGCCCGCCAAACGCGAAGCGCCACAGAAGACGTGGAGGCTGAAAATCTTCCGCGGTTCAGGCACACTGAGACCGGCCGACAGCAAAGGAAGGGAAAGGGTATGGACATCAGAAACTGGGCCGGAGGCATTGTCGTGCTGTTCCTGGCGGCTGGTCTGAGCTGCGGGGCGGCGGTTTCCGCGGAGGAGTCCGGCGAGCCCGACGGTCTCGCACTGGTGGTGGCGTATGCCAATGCCATGCTTCAACAGGGCCAGGACAGGTACGGCGAGGCGCCTGCGCCGCTGTTCGCGGAGGAACTCGACCGCACGACCATGCAGATGCTGGCGGATGAGGCCCTGGAGACGGCCGCCGCCATTCCGCGGGAAGCCTGGGGCATACGCCCCCACGACCGGATGCTGGGCGGCGCGAACCCGCAGCATTGCGCGAACCTGTACCAGATACTGTATGCATTGACCGGGATCACCGGGGAAGCGCGGTATGCGGATGCCGCCGACGCTTCGCTGCGGTACTTTCTGGAGCATTGCCAGAGCGAAGCCACGGGCCTGTTGTACTGGGGCGAGCACGCGGGCTGGGACTTGCGCCGGGACGCGCCGTTGCAGACCTCGTCCGGAGACACCCACGAGTTTTACCGCCCCTGGCCGCTATGGGAGCGCTCCTGGCAGCTCGCGCCCGAGCCCTGCCGCCGCTTTGCGCTGGGACTCTGGGAACATCAGATCGGCGACCACGAAACCGGAAACTACTCACGCCACGCCAAAATCAGCCAGCACGGCCCCGCGGCGAATGCCCCCTATGCGCGGCACGGCGGGTTCTACATCGAAACCTGGGCAAGCGCGTATGCACAGACTGGCGATGATGTCTTTCTCCAGGCAATCGAAACCGTGCTCGACGGCCTCGAACGCGCCCGCCTCAACGATGGCGGGTACCTTGCCGGCGGCAGCCTGGACAAGGGCAGCCGCAGGCCTTGCGACATCTCACTCGCCGTGTCGCTGGAACTCGCGGCTCCCCGCGTGCCGCCCGAACTCGCCGCCAGGATGCGCGCCGTCGCCGCCGCCAACGACGAGGTCTTCGCCCAAACCCACCCGGCCCCGGCCGCGGGCGAAGCCACAGATACCAACCTCTGGACCAACGCCTATGGAAGCGGTCCCCGCACCGGGCGCGCCAACCTGCTCATGCTGCGCTACCGCCAGACCGGAAACGACCTCTACCGCCGCATCGTGCTGGCCGAGGCCGACCTCTACCGGGAACAGCAAATCAATCTGTCCAGCCCGGTATGGCCCGGGACCGTCGGCGACGCGGTCTGGCTGATGCTCAATGCCCATGAGCTGACGGGCAATGCCGACTACCTCCAGGCCGCCAGGCGGTTCGCCCGCGAAGGCGTCAACCTGTTCCTGCCGGAAGGGCCCCTGCCCAGGGCCTCGGACGCCCACGATCACTACGAAGCCGTCACCAACGGCGACACCCTGATGATGGCACTGCTCCGATTGTGGATGGTCCAGAACCGGCCCAATGCGGGCATCGCGCTGGCCTACACGGACCGGTGAACCCCCCGAACGACGGGAAAGACGGATGCGCAGCAGCGGGCAGCGCCAGCCCGATCAGTGTCCTCCGTTGTGTGGTCGAAGTTCCCTTGCCTTTTGGGCGGCGGCTTCTCCGGCCCACTGAATGAGGACATCGAGGCCCAATTCGCGCACGATGGCATGGTCTAAGCGTTTCCAGACCTCGGTGGGTGTGCGCCAGTCCGTCGGGCTGCCATCGGGATCCGTTACGATACGGAACTCGACCCAGGCGGGCCGCACATAAATTACCAGATTGGGAAAGGCGGGGATGGTCACCAGAACGAACTCGATTACCCCATACGAAGAACAATCGGGATAGAGCTCCCTGATCTGGTACAGGGCCCACCCGGCATCGGATTCACGCACCGGCCCGGCGCCCACGATGGTGACGTTGTCCTCCGTGACCCGTTGTCGCTCGCGCTCGGACTGCATCACGCCCTGCACATTGAGTTCCGCCTTCTGAAAACTGCACGGAAAACGTGAGTTGCCCACCCGGACCAGGCTATCGGCGCCCTCAATGAGCAGCGGTTTCTCCTGGTTCGCCCGCGAGGCCAATTCACGCAGCACCTTGAAGGCCGGGAAGTCCATCACGGCAGGGACCTTCCAGAGCCCCGAGCCCGTCACGCGGACTTCATTGAGCCCATCGCTCAGCATCACGTGCCCGTCCGCAAACCAGAGGATGGACTTCCGGAAACGCTTTATCGGCTTGGGAAGCTTCGCCAATTGCCTGAGCACTTCCTGCAATGCCCCCGGCTCAACTTCCACCCAGGAATGTCGCTGATTGGTCATGGCCAGCAATCCGATTCGAACTTCATCCGGTACCGTGCTCCTGTGAGGTTGTCCTCCCCCGACTGCCCGTGCGCGGGGCGCCATATGGAGCGCATATACCATGCCAAGCCGGAGACGAAGCAGGGGACCGCACTCCGCGGGGACAATCTGAGGTTCGGGGAGAATTAACACCCCCATTCGGTCGTCGAAAATTGTGCAGTACGCTCAAAAACAGAGCACAATGGCCGCAGCCGAATTGGCGCGATTGTCCGGCAACCATGCCGTGTTTGCCGTCGACGACAGCGGGGGCCGGCCTTGCAGTAATCGTGCGAGGGGCCGTTTTGTCAGCACATTGACGGAGTGATGTGGGATGACCATCAACACGGGCATCGGGAAGGGCGCGCCAGACACACCATTGCGGCCCGGAAAATAGAGGCTTCGTGGCGTTACTGGGGGGCATAAGAAAGAAGGACTTGCGCGAATCCGCGCAAGCCCTTGATGTGCGTGGAGCTGGAGGGGGGAATCGAACCCCCGACCTCATCATTACGAGTGATGCGCTCTACCGACTGAGCTACTCCAGCNNTACCAACTGAGCTACCTCGGCACAGAGAGGATCATACAATTCGCGGAGGGGGAAAGTCAACTTGGCGTGCAGGACCTGTGCAGGACCGTGCAGGCCCGAATCGCAGGAAAACCTGAGAAAACCACCGCGGGGCCGGTACCGGTGGACACGGGGCTGCTAATCCCTGTGGTCCCTGACGGGACTCAATCCGGGCGCGCCCGATCCACGGGTTTCACCC
>DDYW01000150.1 GCA_002348185.1 Candidatus Hydrogenedentes bacterium UBA2224
CGCGCTCGTTGCGCGCAAACAGCCCTGGCACACCGCGCGCCGTGGCCGGGTTCACCGAAAACAGCTCGCCGGGCACATGGATCATGCGGCGCAGCCGCGCTTCAGCCGGCATGTGGATGCGGTGGTAGTCCTTGGGGCTCAGGTAAATGGTGGCAAACGCACCGTCGTCAAACTGCGCCGCCAGTTCGGCATCGCCACCCACCAGCGCCTGCGTGCTGTAGTGGTGGCCCTTGGCCTGAAAAATCTGGTCACGCTGAATCGGCCCGTACTGGCTGATCGCGCCATCCACCGGGCACACAAAGTCGGCCCGCGCCAACGGGCGCACGCCGGGCTTGAGCGAGCGGGTGAAAAATTCGTTGAACGTGGCGTAGCTGCGCGGGTCCGAATTGGCCGCCTCGGCCATGTTCACGCCATAGCGCCGGATGAACCAGGGAATGACATTGCGCACCCACCACGAAGCCCGCGAATTGGCGCACCAGCCGGCAAACACGGTCAGCGCGCGTTTGGGCAGCAGGTATTGGAGAAAAACAGCGAAAGACATGGGCAGGGGCCAGGGCCAAAACAAGAGATGCCGCATTATCCCAGCCATCGAAGAGCGCCGCACTGGCCATAATCGGACTACCCAAACCGCCCCCGAATCCCCGTGACAGCCCCTCTTTTCACCTGCCAGCACCTCGTCAAACGCTACGGCAGCGCCACGGTGGTGGACGATCTGTCGTTTGACATTGAACCGGGCGAGTGCCTGGGTGTGATCGGACCCAACGGCGCGGGCAAAACCACCACCATCAAGCTGCTCACCGGCCTGCTCAAACCCACCTCCGGCCGGGCCATCATCGGGGGATACGACATCCAGCGCGAGCCCGTCGCCGCGAAACAACTGCTCGGGTACATCCCCGACACCCCGTTCCTCTACGAGAAACTCACCGGCCGCGAGTTCATGCGTTTCGTGACCGGCCTCTACCAGCTCCCCGAGGCTGCCGCCGCCAGGCGCACCGAGGAACTGCTCGAATTGTTCGAAATCCGGGACGTGGGCGACCAGCTCATCGAAGATTACAGCCACGGCATGCGCCAGAAACTCTCGTTCGCCTCGTGCTTTCTGCACGACCCCAGCATCGTGGTGGTGGATGAGCCCTGGGTCGGCCTGGACCCCAAGAATATCCGCTTCGTGAAAGACTTCCTCCGCGAACGCGCCCGCAACGGCGTCACCATCTTCATGTCCACGCATTCGCTCAGCGTGATCGAAGACGCCGCCGATCGCATCGGCATCATCCACAACGGCGCCCTGCTCCACATCGGCTCGCTGAACGAAATCAAGGCACTGAGCCGCAATCCGGGCTCGCTCGAAGACGTGTTCCTCGAACTCACCAACGCCGAGGCCGCCCCATGACGCCGCTCCTGGCCGCACTCTGGGTCAAACTGCGCGTGGCAGGCCATACCATCGCCTCCATTCGCCATCAATCCCGCCTGAAGGTTGCGGTCGTGTCCATCGCCGTGGTGCTGCTCTGGGTCGGCGCGTTCGTTGCCTTCTATGCCGGGCTCCACTGGCTGCAGAAATTTGGGCTCGATCCCTCCGGCGGAGGATTGAACCTTGGCCGCTTGCTCATGGGCAGCCTCTTGTCCGTCTTGACCCTGGCCCTCTTCCTCATGCTGACCTTCTCGAACGTGCTCATCGCCTTCTCGACCTTCTACCGCACCCGGGAGATGGCCTATCTTGTGCAGAGTCCGCTTCCGGTGCATTCGCTGTTCGTGGCGCGCCTGGCCGAATGCGTCGCGTTCAGTTCCTGGGCCTCCGCCTATCTGGGCTCGCCGCTGATCCTGGCCTACGGCCTCGTGACGGACGCGTCGCCTGTGCTCTATCTGGCCGCCGCGCTGGTGTTCGTGCCGTTCGTCACCATTCCCGCCGCGCTGGGCGCGATGATCACCATGCTCCTGGCGCGCGTGTTCCCGGTCGTGAAGAAATGGGTCCTGATCGCCGTGGCGGGCGGCGCCCTGCTGGCCGTGTTCCTCTACCTCCGCGGGAAATTCGTCGCCGGCGAGGAATCCGCCGAACGCATTCTCTCCCTGGTGTTCGACGCAACTTCCCGGACCCAGTCGCCCTTCCTGCCCAGCCATTGGGCCGCGCACGGCATCCTCACCGCCGCGGCCGGGCGCTACGCGGAGAGCGCATTCGATCTCCTGCTCCTTATCGCCAACGCCCTGTTCGTCTCCTGGCTCGCCATGCTGGCCGCCGGAAAACTCTTCTACCCCGGCTGGTCGGCACTGAAAGGACTCGACCAGCAGCGCATCAGGCCGCTGGACAGAGGCCTGCTGGGCCGGGTGGACACCTTTTTCCGCGCCTTGCCCAATCCCGCGCGCGGCCTGACCGTGAAAGACATCAAACTGTTCTGGCGCGACCCCACGCAGTGGTCCCAGTTTCTCATCTTTTTCGGGATCATGGCCGTTTATATCGCCAACCTGCGCAACCGGTCCGCCATGCTCGACGTGGAAGCCTACCGCACGTTCATCGTAAGCTCGAATCTCGGCGCGTGTTCGCTGATCACCGCGACCCTCACCAGCCGCTTCGTGTACCCCCTCATCAGTCTTGAAGGACAACGCTTCTGGCTCCTCGGGCTCGCCCCACTCACGTTTCGGCAGTTGATTTGGCAGAAGTACTGGATGTGCGTCGCCACCACCGCCGTATTCTCCATGGCCATCGTCACCCTTTCGTGCATCATCCTGCGCATGGAGGCCTTGCCCTTCTTCCTGTCCCTGTACAGCATGGCCCTCGTGAACCTCGGCCTGGCGGGAATGTCCGTCGGTCTCGGCAGCCTCTATCCGAACTTCACCGAAGACAATCCCGCCCGCATCGTCTCCGGCATGGGCGGGACCCTCAATTTCCTCCTCTGCATCGCCTACATCACCGCGGTGGTCGCGGGACAGACCGTCATGCTGCAATGGGAACGTCTGGTCTCGCGCGGCGCCTCATCGGCCTACTGGTGGACCTTCGCGGCCGTCGTCGCATTCACAGCATTCCTGACCGCACTCGCCACCTTCATCCCCATGCGCCTCGGCCTGCGAAACCTCGAGCAGATGGAATTCTGACCGCATCTTCTCCGGTGTGGGGCAGGGCGGGGCGCGTGCCGGCGTGTAGCGCAGGCGTCTCGCCTGCATTCTTGTATCTTGGTGGACGGGGTGGACAGCGGGGCAGAAATGTCATGACCGGCTTCCGGGTCTTGTGTCCCCCGCTGGCGGGGGTGGCCACGCGGGTCCNNCCGCGTGGCCGGGGGTGGATTCCGGCCCCGCATTGTTGTGCGCGAACGCTCTGTCCGAAGCACCCCTGCGACGAATTCAAGGTACACGCTCCGGCATGCCTTTTCCCCATGATTCCGGTATGCTGGTGGCAATGCTGCGATGATGTGGTCCTGCCCGGCGCGGCCCGGCAACCCGGCATCCAACGCGAGAGGAGACCCATGAAAGAAATCGCTGTCCGCACCACCAGCCACACGCAATTTGTGAACATCGATGCCCGGGTCGAGGACGCCATCGCGGCAATGGGAATTCGAGACGGCCTCTGCCATGTTTTCGTGCCCCATACCACCGCGGGCATCACCATCAACGAAAATGCCGATCCCGACGTCGTCGCTGACATGATCCAGGCCCTGGAACGGGCGGTCCCCTGGCAAGCCCATTACGCCCACGCCGAAGGCAACGCGGCCGCCCATGTTAAGGCCAGCATGATGGGTTTCAGCCAGACCGTGCCGATCCGCGGCGGCAAATTGGCCTTCGGCACGTGGCAATCCCTCTACTTCTGCGAATTCGACGGCCCTCGCACCCGCAAAGTGTGGGTCCAGTGCGTTCCCGCGTGACTCTCGCCTGAGAATGACTCCCGCCGCTTGTTTTGATACACTGATTCCGTGAGTTGCGGCGGACGGGCAGGAGCGAAATTATGCGGCAACGGCAGGGGTTCAGCCTCATCGAGCTGCTGATCTGCATCGGGATCATCGGTATTCTCATGGCCCTGTACCTGCCCGTGTTGAGCAAGGCGCGCCACAAAGCCGTGCAGGTTGCCGAGAAAGAAGGGCTCCGCCAGCACCACCTCGGCAAAGTGGCCGACGGCGCCAACGCCGGCACCACCCTCACCAGCCTCCCCGACCGCGAGGAATGCGTCGAAGCGTTCCGGCACGAGGTCGAGGTGGGCAAGCACGAGATGGTGGTGACCGAGCTGCGCTACGCCGTCCAGAACGAAGACGAGTTCCGCGCCTACTACCACACGCTCATCGATCCCGACAACACCACTCCGCTCGAATACGACGAGTTCGGCAGTCTGCTCGCCCAGGACCCCGATGGGAACACGTACGCCCTCCGGCCCATCGACCTCCTGACGGAAACCGAAACCGTCGTGCTTGCATGGACCTTTATCAGTTCCGTTCCCGCGGAGTCGAGCAGCGGCGCACTGGGCGCCGACGTCATCTACACCGACGGGCATGTCAGGTTCGTTCGCTACAACGACGCCTTTCCCGCCGTGCCCATCGTGGCCATCCTGTCCCACGAGTTCATGGAAACCTGGCAATAGACTCACGGGACCTTGTCGCCATGGCATTGCTCGGCATGGACAAACTACCCACTCACCCTTACACTGCTAATCTTGCGAATCGTTCGTTTCTGTGCTTTAATGTTCGCTTCAAGCAGGACCGCACGGCGCGACGGGCGCGCCCAGGGGAGTTCCCATGCACGACCATACCACCACGAATCCCCCATTGTCCGGGATTTCCCTGTCGCGGCGCGGCTTTCTAGCCGGCGCGACGGCTTCCCTGGCCCTCCCGCTGACGGCATCGGCACTCGGGCAGTCCCTGGCCGACGCGCCGGCCTGGGAGCAGCATTCGGACACCAAGATACGCATCGGCATCGTCGGAGGAGGCTTCGGTCAGTCCTTCCACTGGCATGAACATCCGAACTGCACCGTCGAGGCCGTCAGCGATCTCCGGCCGGACCGCCTGACCCAGCTCCAGGGCAAGTACAAATGTGACAAAACCTACGAGTCGCTGGAGAAACTCATCCTGGATCCGGCCATCGACGCGGTCGCCGTGTTTACCGAAGCGCCCAATCATGCCCGCCACGTGATCGACTGCATGGAGCACGGTAAACACGTGATCAGCGCCGTGCCCGCGTGCTGCACGCTGGAAGACGCGGCCCGCATGAAGGAGGTCAAGGAACGCACCGGCCTCAAGTACATGATGGCCGAGACCAGCAGCTACCGGTGGGAGACCATCACGGCGCGACGCCTGGTCCAGGACGGCCTGCTCGGCGAGCTCGTCTATACCGAAGGCGAGTATTACCATCCCATGGACAAGGCCGGCCGCGACGCCCTCTGGTACTACAAAGACCAGCGCACCTGGCGTTATGCCTATCCGCCGATGCTGTATCCGACCCACAGCTCGGCCTTCCTGGTAGGCGTCACGGGCGAACGGCTCGTCAAGGTCTCGTGCATCGGCTGGGGCGACACCGAAAACGATGCCGCCCTGCGCGACAATGCGTACAACAATCCCTTCAACAACGCCATGGCCATGTTTCTCACCGACCAGGGCCATCCGTTCCGGTGCAATGTCGCGTGGGACATCAAGGCCCATGGCGAGCGCGCGCAGTGGTTCGGAACCCGGGGCGCCATGTATATGCCGGGCTCGGGCGGGCAGCCGTTCGTGCTGCAATTGCCTGACCGCACCCTCACCGGCTTGCCCGACTACTGGCACATGGTGCCTGAAGCCATGCGCTACGATACCGGTCACGGAAGCTCGCATCCGTTCATCACCAACGAGTTCGTGATGGCGCTTGTCGAGGGCCGGGAACCGTTTGTCGACCTGTATGAGGCGCTCGCATTCACGGTTCCCGGGATTGTGGCCCACGAATCCTGTTTCAAGGACGGCGAACAGTTGCCCATCCCCGGTTTTGATCCGCCCGGACGCGCCCGCACCTGAACATGTGAACCATCAGGAGACTGCCGTATGAAGCACCATGACACAAGCGAGACCGCGCCCCTCTCACGACGCGGCTTTATCAAGACGACCGCGGCGGGGGCATCCGGCATCGTGCTGGCGGGGGCATCGACAGACGCCCTCGCCGCAGGGCCGCCCTGGCAACAAACGTCCGAAAAGAAGATCCGCATCGGGATCGTGGGAGGGGGCTTCGGGCTCTCCTTTCACTGGCACGAACACCCGAATTGCATTGTCGAGGCCGTCAGCGACCTCATCCCCGAGCGCCGCGAACGGTTGCAGAGCAAATACGGCTGCGAGAAATCCTACGAGTCCCTCGAAAAGCTCATCCTGGATCCGGCCATCGACGCGGTGGCCGTATTCACGGAGGCCCCCAACCATGCCCGCCATGTCATCGACTGCATGGAACATGGCAAGCACGTGATCAGCGCGGTTCCGGCCTGTTGCTCTCTCGAGGAGGCCGCCGCCATGAAGGAAGTGAAGGAGCGCACGGGTCTCACGTACATGATGGCCGAAACCAGCCATTACCGCCCGGAGACGATCACCGCGCGCCGCCTCCACCAGGACGGACTCTTCGGCGAGCTGGTCTATTGCGAGGCCGAATACTACCACCCCGGCATTGGCTGGGCGGACAACGAGCTCTCCACCCGCGACGGCAAACGCACCTGGCGCTGGGGGCTCCCGCCCATGTTCTACCCAACCCACAGTACCGCGTTTCTGGTCAGCGTCACCCACGAGCGCCTCGTCAAGGTATCGTGCATCGGAACCCGGAAACCCGATGATCCCGGATTCCAGGAAAACGCATACAACAACCCCTTCGTCAACGGCATGGCCATGTTCCTGACGGACCAACGCCACCCGTTCCGCTGCAATGTCTGCTGGGACCTCCACGGCCACGGCGAACGCGCTCAATGGTTCGGCACCCGGGCCGCGATGTACATGCCGGGATGCGCCGGCCAGCCCTTCGCGCTTCAGCTACCCGACCAGACGCTCAGCGCGGTTCCCGAATACTGGCACACGCTGCCCGAAAAAATGCGCTATGACTCCGGTCATGGCGGCTCGCATCCGTTCCTCACCAATGAGTTCATCATGGCCCTCGTCGAGGAGCGCGCTCCCGAGGTCAACCTCTACGAAGCGCTCGCGATGACCGTGCCGGGGCTCGTCGCGCATGCCTCTTCGTTCAAGGACGGCGAACAGCTCGCAATCCCCAGTTTCGACGTAGCGTAACCATCATGCAGGAGGAATTCCGATGCTTTTCGCGGCAACTCTGGTAACCTGGGCGGCCACCGCGGCCCTGGCGGGCGCGGATCTGCCGGCCGACGCGTGGCAGATGACCGGCGAGGGAACCTGGCAGGTACAACCGGGTGCGCCCGCGGTGTTCATTCAAGAGAAACCCGGCGCGACCGCATCCGCCGTTCAGACCCTTCCCGGCGCGGGAACCCTCGTCTGGCGCTGTTACGTCGAGCCGTCTCCAACGTGTGACGCCGCGGGCCTCTGGTTCGCCGCCGCGCCGGACCTCAGTACCGGGTACCGGCTGACGCTCGGGGGCAATCCGGGCCTGGGCGGCGTGCAGCTTCACGACGCATCGGGCGCGCTGTGCTGGGAAGACAAGTACGCCCCCTGGACCTACTACACGCCGTATGTGCTGGAGGGCGTCGCCGAAGCCGGCCGCGTTCGTGTGCAGGTGTTTCGCTGGGACGGCATCACCCTGGAAGCCCAAAGCGACTGGCTGGAAGCGCCCGGGGCCGCGCCGGATCTCCATCGCGCATGCGGGCTGTACGCTCACGGCATTGCCCGGTTCTACCGCGCCGAGGCGGCCGAGGCGCCCCTGTCGCCGATTGTCCCCGATTCCCCCAGCAAACTCCGTCTCGTCACGAGCGACGACAGCGAGTGGACCATCATCGGCCCGGGCGAATGGAAATGGACGACGCCAGACAAGACAGTACTCCGCCAGGGCGCCGACGTCCCCCGGTCCACAGTAGTCAACACCAGACTGGGCGGCGGCGAGGGCACGTGGCGCTGCCGTATCCTGCTTGAGAAAGGCGCCGGCGGCGGCGGACTCCTCCTGCGTACTGATCCCCAAATTCAGACGGGGGTCAACATCTGGCTGGGAGGCAATTTCGGCGCCGGCTCCCTCATGCTCTACCGCAATCCGCAGGGCCAGCTCTGGTGCGGGCCTCAAAATCAATGGCATTACGATACCGAATACCTCCTCGAAGGCACGATCAAAGACGGCAAGGTCTCCGGCAAACTTATGAACGCCGACGGCACGCTCATTGCCGAAAGCCCCCAATTTGACGTCCTCGAAGAAGAGAAAGAACTGACCGGCCACCTGGGTTTCATGACCTATGTCGGCAAAGGCCGGTTTTGGGACTTTTCGGACGCGACCCGCGCGAGCGCACCGGTGGACGCTCCGCAGACTCCTGCCGCCGTTGCCCTCGGCCCCGAATGGACTCTCACGGGCGGCGCCTGGGCCTGGGCCAATGATGCCCGAACCGCTCTCCGCCAGAAGAATACAAAGGAAGGCACCGCGTCCGCCGTGAATACCGCCATGACCGGCTCGAAAGGCGTCTACAGCGCGACCCTCACCGCGGAACCCGGCGCCCAATCCGTCAGCCTGCTGTTCCAGGTCTCGCCGGACATGAAGGAAGGCTTCGAGGCGCGTTTCGAAAACGGCGTTGTCTTGCGCACTCTGTCTGGACGCACGCTCTACGAGAAAACCGACTTCGCCTGGACGCCGGGCACCCCGTACGTGATCGAGGGGGTCGTCGTAACGGACCGGGTAAGCATGCGAATCCTCGATCCGGCCGGAAACGTCCTTCTCAAAACCGACGATTTCTACGTGTCGGACACCAACAATACGCGAATCGGCGGCATCGGTTTGCAGACCACCAACGGGGCGGCCCTGCTTGCGGACTGGGCGCTGCGACCGCTAGAGTAATCCCCGCGAAAGGGGACGGAAATGTTCAGACACCTGCCGGTCCGGAATCCGCGGCCCGACGCGGAACGCTTTGTCGATATCCTCATGGGACGGCGCGCGGGACCGCCGCCGCTCATCGAATACATCGTGGATCCCACCGTCCTCAAACCCATCGTGACCGGACTTCTCGGCAGAGAGTGGGTGGGAGAACCCTCGGACCGGGCCTCGATGAAAGCCTGGCTCGACAACTTCATCGCGTTCTGGCACCGCACGGGCTACGACTTCGTCCGCCTGGAGATCGGCCTGCCCTTCGCCGAACGCCGCATCCTCCATGACGACGTGGTGGACCGCTCCGAGCATCAGCGCGCCTGGAACGACCAGCACCAGGGCGCCATCGCCTCCTGGGAGGATTTTGAGCGCTACACCTGGCCATCCCCCGAGGACGTGGACTTCTTTCCCCTCGAATACGTCTGCGAGAACCTGCCCGAAGGCATGGGGCTCGTGACCTGCCACGCGGCCGGCGTGTTCGAACACGTCTCGCAGATCATGTCCATCGAGGCACTATGCGTCGCTGCCTGCGAGCAGCCGGAGCTTGTCGCCGCCGTGTTCGACAAGGTCGGGACCCTGCTCCTGGCCTATTACGAACGCTTGTTCGAGCTCGACAAACTCTGCGCCATCCTCCAGGGCGATGATATGGGATTCCGTACCGGCACGCTCATCGCCCCGGACGACATGAAACGCTACGCCCTGTCCTGGCACAAGCGATTGGCCCGACGGACCCACGAGGCCGGTTTGCCCTATTTCCTGCATTCCTGCGGCAACCTCGCCGCCATCATCGATGACCTGCTCGACGATGTGGGCATCGACGGCAAGCATTCGTTCGAGGACGCCATCCTGCCCGTCGAAGTTTTCCAGGAACGCTACGGCCGCAGGCTCGCCGTGCTGGGCGGTCTCGACATCAACCGGCTGAGTGCCGGGACATCCGGGGAGGTCCGCGCGCACACGCGGTATCTCATCGAGACCTGCGGTCCGCGCGGCCGCTACGCCATCGGCTCCGGCAACTCGATCCCCAGTTACGTGCCCGCCGAAAACTACCTGGCCATGCTCGACGAAACACATGACGTGAACGGATAATGGTCTCCGGGCCAGGCGGCCCCGTGCGCAACCGCGCGCCGCGCCGGAAGGATCGGGCGTGCGGAACGTGTCTGGCCCTTCCTGGAAAATGCCCCCCGGTTCCAGGCACCATGCCAGGCACAATACGAGAGCACGTCAACCCGCGTGCCGCGGGAGTCGTCTCTACCGAGGGCATGCGCCCGTTTCAGCAGCACGAGGTCGCCGCCTATGCACAGCGTTACTCTTGGCCTCCTCTGCGCGGTGGTCTCCGCCACGCGCATCTGGACGGCATCAAGTCTCGACAATGTCTACCCGGACAGCGTTCCCCCGCCCGGGGCGGCACCCCAGGTCCGGCTCTATGCCGCTCAGGGAGAATGCGAGTCGTTCCAGGTCTGCATCCGCTCCGCGCGGCGGGACATCAAAGAGCTTGATGTCTCCCCGGAACCCCTTTCGAAAATCATCGCCCCCCCGGAAATCCGGCGGGTGGGCTATCTGGCCGTGCCCTCGCCATCCCCGCGCGCGTACGGCGAGCAGGCCGCGCGGCCGGACCCGCTCCCCACGTTCGAGCCCTTTGCCCTCGAAAGCGACACCACCGTCGCGCTGTGGGTGACGTATGAGGTTCCCCGCGATTGTCCCGCGGGACTCTACGAGGGACGGCTCGGCCTGCGCCTCGGCACCCGTGCGAAACGGTACGTCCGCATCACGCTGGAAGTGTTTGATTTCGAGATCCCCGACTTTCCCAGCCTCACTGCGGCGGGGCGCCTTTCCGCGGACCGCATTCGTTCCTTCAACGGCATCGAAGGCGACACGCTCGACGAGTGGCGCCCATTTTACGATGCCCTGGCGCCCTGGCCCATCGCCTGCAACACCGCCCTGGAGTTTCCGCTCTCGCCCGGTGACAGCGAGCCCTATCTGCAACACCTTCTCTATGCGGCCCGCGGCGCGCATATGCCCGTTGTATTCGCGGGAATGGGAGAGAGGCTGGCGAATGCCGTGGCCCTGGAATCGCCGGCCGGCGCCCTCCGAACAGTCGGTGAAGCACTGGCCAGCGCGGGATGGGCGAGACGCGCCTGCGCCGAGCCGATGCCGCCGCTGCCCCGTTCGCACTGGACGGAAGTGCGCGACCGTTACACCCGGTTCTCTGCCCTCGCCCCGCCGATGCGCCGCCTGTTCCAGGGCGTGCCGCATCCTCTGACACAGCAACTCGCCGAAATCTGGGTCATACCGCTTCGATTCTTCGACCCCATCGCGATCCAACGGGTCCGAACGGGCATGTCCCTGGCGGCGGAACTGCCGTACGCGCTCGCAAGCGCCCGGGCCTCTTCCAGTGCGCGCGTTCCCACGCAGGACATGCCGTACGCGTCCGCCGCGGAGGATGCCTGCGACGGCAGCCTGTTTACGTCCTGGACGTCCGCCAACGCTCCGCACGCCGGCGCCCCCGAATGGTTCGAACTGCGGCTCCAGGCGCCCACAACGACAAACCGGGTCCGTATCGGGTGGCGGACCGGCCATGAGGCCGCGGACCCGGCGGTCGAAGTATCACAGGACGGAATCCGCTGGAGCGCTGTCCGCGCCACCTGGAAATTCCATCCGTCTGACCGGCGGTTTGCGCCAAGCTGGTCGGAAGGCGTGCTCGACCGGGAGCGGAGCTTCACGGGGATCCGCTTCGCGTTTTCGGAGACACTCAGCAATCGCCCGGTCAGCATTACGGAAGTGGAACTCGGCCGCCCGCCCGACCCGGCCTCCATCGCGTATCTATCGGGCGGCGCCCAGGTGTGGCTGGAAGCGTCTTCGGTTCAGTTTCCGTCGTTTCACGCCGACGCCCATCCAGCCGAGGCTCGCCTGGGCCCCTGGGTCTGCTGGGGGCATGATCTCGACGGCCTCTTCGGCTTCCCCCTCAACGACTGGCCGGATGCGTGGCTGTCACTGGATGCGGCAACCCCCGAAATCTGGCCCGCGCCGGGCGCCGACGGACGTTCTCTGTTCTATCCGGGTCCAGGCACCCTCGTCCCCTCGATGCGCCTCTACCGGTTTCGCGACGGCCTGGAAGACTTCGAGTACCTTCGTGCCGCCATGGAAACCGGCGTGGACGACCGGATCCTGGGCCCCAACACCATGGCCGCATGCCGCTGGGAACGTTACGTCGAGAACCAGGAGCCCGGGAGACTCGACGGCGTCAAGAATGAGCTCCTGGAGCTCAGAACCGCCCTGGGCCGAGGCATTACGCAGGCAGCCAGAACAAAGTGATCCGGCGAATGCCCGCGTGCGGCGAACGTTCCGGAGCGCCTATTCCGTGAACGCTTTGGGCCCCAGATGCCTGACCAGCATGTCCTGGAGTTCCGCGATCATATGCCGTTTGGTAAGGTAATCCGAACCGCCAACCTGCTCAATTCTGCGCGGGTCCTCCTCCGTGGCGGTCAGGAAAATGATGGGCAGCTTCTCGGGGATATTGGGGTCGTTGCGCATGCGCTCACAGGTCTCGTAACCGTCAAAAACAGGCATCATGATATCGAGAAAAATGAGGTCAGGGCTGGATTCCACGGCCATCTCCAGGGCCTCCTGCCCGTTGGCCGCGTAAAGCACCTCGTGCCCCTCTGCCGTCAGCGCCACGGCAAGCACGTCAAACGAAGCTGAATCATCGTCGGCAATCAGAATAAGAGCCATCCCGCTTTACCTCCTGTCCGCGTTCGAGGTGTCAGTATAGCATTTTGCGTTCAATCCTGCGCCATCAAAAGCGCCCCGCACGGTCCATTCTCCGGCTTCGCCCCCCTGCGCCGCACACGCCCGCCTTCAGCGGCAACCCGAGCGGAATCGTACGTTGTCTCCGGTTTCGGACCAGGGTCTTCTCTTGACTTACGGCCGGAGCAAACCTAGAATGACCCCATACGCTCGAAAGCATCGGGAACGCTAAACTCGGGGGCTGCCCTGCAGAAAGGATCGCAAACGATGCGATATGCAGTGTTGTTCGTTTCTATGATGATGCTGGTCATGTCCGCGGCATATGCCCAGGGGGAACCCGCCAACCCGGCAACCAGCCCGGCCGAAGCGGGCGCCGCCCCGCCTGCCGCTGCCCCGTTGGAAACCCCGGCCGTGGAGGCCGCGCCCGAGGCCGGCGCCTCGCCGGAAACGCCAACCGCGGAGTCCGAGGCGCCCGTGGAAGAGCCCAAGGGCGACACCGTCATCCTGAAAGACGGGCGTCGCTTCGAGCGCGTGCAGGTCTTGCGCCGCACGGCCACCGATGTCGAAATTGAAGTTGTCAAGGGCGTGGCTCCCATGTCGCTCCCGCGCGATGTCGTGGAGAAGATCGAGTGGGATGATTACGATGCCTACGCGGCAGGCGCCACGGGCGTCGCTCCCATCCCGCCCAACGACGCGCCCCCGCCCGCGGAGAGCGCTCTCCCCGAAGGCATGATGCGTGATGCGAAAGGCAACGTCGAGATTCTGCCGCGCCTGAGAGTCCCCGCGCAATTGGCGGGGAAACTGCGCAAAGACATCACCGCCCAGGTACGCGGCCTCAATAACAAGGACCTGTTCGAGGCGCTTAACATCATCAAACAGGCCACGCAACTGCAGATCGCCGCGGATCAGCCCCTGCGTGACCTCGTGAGCAAATCAGGCGGGCTCAAGGTCAAAGTGACCCTGAATGGCGACGCCAAGGTGAACGTCGTGGAATTCCTCGAGAACCATTTGCTGAAACAGGAGGAAATGAAGCGAGTGGGCATCCTCTACAAACCGGACCGCGTCATCGTGACCACCAGGGAAGCCGCCATCAAGATGCGCGGCCAGGAAGAAAAAGAGCAAGAAGAGGCTGGGGGAGAGGACCCGCAAGCCGAGCCGGCCCCCTGAACGTAAGTCCTTCGTTCGGAAACAGACCGCACCAGACATAAAACCGCCCCGGCGGTCGTTCAGCGACGCCGGGGCGGATCGTTATTTAGCTCACTGGACCTTCAGCGGCTGCGTCTCAGGCCAGTTCCTCGTCGTCCAGAATCTCCTCGGCAGGCACGTCGACATCCTCGTCCCCGCCGGCCGCTTCCACGCCGTCTTCATCGTCGACTACGGCGGCCACTTCGGTGCCCTCGGTTTCAACGGCGGCCTCCTCTTCCTCGGCCCCTTCGATCACGATGGCCTCGTCTTCTTCCTCTTCGAACTCTTCGTCCGACTCGATCTCGTCTATATCGGGAACGAGCGCCTCGTCTTCGTCGAGATCCATCACGGGAGCCTTGGGCTGCGCGAGTTTCCGGGGCGTGCGCTTCAAGGTCGGCCGCCGGGAAAGGCCTTCTTCCGACGAGCCCACACGCACCAGTTCGACATCGTCGGGGTGGTCTTTGGAGCACCACTGATCTTTGGGGCACTTGAACCCGACTTTCTCGGCGCCCCACTCCGTGAAGCGCCTACCACACTTGGGGCATTCATACTTAACCGGCATTTCAAAAGACCTCGTTGATTTTGATGCCAAGGGAAATTCCCTTACAGCGGAGCGGAATTATAGCAGATGATCCCCCAGATGCAAAGCCCCGAACGCAGGAATCCCCTTTCCCCAGCAAGCCATTACCATCGCGTCACTTATGAAACAGGACCAGAAAGGGCGCGCGGGACCGGACCGGTTGCCGGAATACGCCCACAAACGCCCCCGCAACAAGCAGCGTCATTACGATCGCGCCGAGAGAGACGAGCAGGGCCGGGCTGGCCGAGAGCCACCACACCCGGTTCGCCACCGCGGCCAGATAATCGACATACCCCAGAAAACCGGGGAACTCCCAGAGAAACGTCCCCGGGATGTCCCAATACAGGCCCACCCAAACCGCCACAGCGGCCGCCAGCGCGCCCAGCGCCGCCACCCGGAACAGGCGGCGCAGAAAGAGCCGCCGCTCCCGCTGGATCATAACCGCGATCCGGAGACGCCGCCGGAACGTGCCGTGAAAACCGCCCGGCAGCGGCGCCGACGGCTCCTGGCGCAATGCGGCGTCGATGCGCTGGCTCAAGGGATCCAGAACGGGCGCGTCTTCAGAGTGCATCGTCATACCTCAATTCCCGTTTTACAATATCGCGCAGTTGCCTGCGCGCGCGGTGCAGCCACGTTTTCAGCGTGCCTTCCGGCACTTCCATGATCTCGGCCACCTCGTCGTACGAGCATTCCCGGAGGTAATAGAGCGTGATCGCCTCCGCATACCGCCGGGGCAATTGCGCGACGCACCTCCGGATCAACTCGGCCTCTTCCGACGGGTCCGCGGCGGCGGCGGAAAGCGCGGCGGGCCCGGCTTCGTACATCAGCGACAACTCGCCACGCCGCTTGCGCTTCTGCAGCTCGGAAAGGCACACGTTGCACGCGATGCGGTACAGCCACGTCGAAAACCGGGAGTCTCCCCGGAACTTTCCGATCTTCTGGTACGCCTTAAGAAACGCTTCCTGCGCCATATCTTCGGCCAGGGAGGCATTGCGCATGAATCGCAGCGACAGGTTGTACACCGTCTGCCCGTGGCGCCGGACCAGTTCCGAAAACGCTTCGGTGTCGCCCTTCCGGGTGCGTTCGACCAGCGCCTCGTCGGACTGCTCTGTGGCGCGCATAGAATCCATGCCGGGCCAATATCCTGCTGCCGCTGTTGCTGCCGTCGTCATCACCTGCCCCTCGCCAGCCAGATGTTGCCGTTAAGTGTCTGCAGGTTAAGCGGGGCATCTCCCGAGCCAAGATCTCCGTGAAGATGGTGCCGGCGCTGCACGCCCGAGGAGGTATCGAGTGCGAAATCGGAACGGATTCCGCCGTGGGTCGTCCGCGCGTCCACAATGCCGGAAAACTGCTCGTCCAGCACCACTGTAATCCCCCCGTTCATGCTCTTCAATTCCGCCCCGGCCACCGCGCCGTTCAACACGTGCGCGACAATCGACCCGTTGGTCGTGCCGGCGTTCACCGTGCCGCCCGACACATCAGCGTAAATGTTGCCGTTCACGGTCTCCAGACGGGCGCCTTCCGGCGCGTCTGCAACGTTGATCCGCCCGTTGGTCGTCGTCGCGGTCACCAGGCCGCCGGGTTTGTTGACGAGAATGTCCGCGTTCCGGCCCTGCACCCCCACGCGGCCACAGCCCGACGCCACATACACATTGCCGTTGGCGCTCACCACCTCTACATCCGTACCCCGAGGAACAAACACCTCGTAGTCCACCCGGACCTCCAGAAGGTCGGGCCGTTCGCCCGGTTCCGTTACGACCTTGACTTCGCGTTCGTCGGAGCTCACGAAGAACAGCGACTCCGCGTACGTCATCGCCACCGGGGTCTGGGCGCGTTCCGTTACATAGACCCTGACCTGCGCCTTCACCGCGATTTCCTGTGCGCTGTGAGACCATACGCGCACCGTACCGTCATGATTCATCAGGACAAACCGCTCCGACGCCGGCCACGAAAAACTCCGGGCCTGATCGACGGCGGGGCGCCCCACCACCTTCGGGAGGTTCGGGGCCACAACACGGGTGGAAAACAAAAGAACCACCACGGCTATGCCGCCCGCCAGAAGAATACTCTTGATAAGCACTTTCATCACGTCTTCTTAGACATCCCGGGACGCCCCCGGGTTTCGTTTCGGCCGCACTGCCGGAGCCGCGGACCGTCCGCCTGCCAGCAGCATACCCGCTGAACCCTGTATCCCGCAGCCTTTCCGGATTCCGCTGAAACCCAGAGCCTGGCAGCGGCGTCAAAACAGCGAGAAAGGACAGCGAATGGTAGACCTTCTCATTGTGGTAGTCCCTCTGGCTGTGGTGGCCCTGCTTCTGTGGGCCGCCCTGCGCTATCTCGTGCGCACCTGGGTGGATTACCGGGTCCGAATTGCGGTTTTGGAGTCCATGGACCGCCGTTCCGACTTACTCACCGAACCCGGCGGCGCCGGGGGTGATGTCCTGCCGCAATCGGCCCCTTCCAGTGATGGCCGCATCGATTTTCTGGTCACGGGCATCGCCCTCGGCGTCATCGGCAGTTGCTGCGCTCTTATCGGCTGGAACCTGCGCGTGGGCCAATTGGCCGTCGGGATGTATCTGGGCGGCATCTTCTGCCTCTGCGTGGGATTTCTCCTGGGCCTCGCCGGATTGCTTGTCCGCCGCATGCGCGCCCCGCGCAGAAGCGCCAACTAGACCGCCCCGCGAGAGACGATCCGGAGAAGAAAACAAAGAACGGGGATATGCTCCAAGCGCCGTCCCCGGCGCGACTGCGTGTCCCCGCTCGGACGAGAAGATTGCAGAGGGACACAATCGTCGGTGGCGTGGTGGACCAAGTGGACCCAGTGGACGCTATGGACGTGCTTGCCTGAACGATGGCGAAGGGGTTCAAGATCCGGATGACCGCGCGTCCCGGTCTTGTGTCCCCCGCGGGCGGGGGTGGCCACGCGGCCCGCGTGGACGGGGGTGGACTCTTTGGCCCAGGTGTCCACGTCCATCCCGTCCATCCCGTCCACTGGGTCCACCGCGTCCATCCCTCCGCGTTCGAGTGCTTATCCGATTGGGGTTGGACTGGTCTCTGCCCGGACTTCATGCTATCATCTGCACCGGGGGCGCTGATAGCATGGGTAAACCTGAGTTAAGACAGCTCATTGCGGGCATTGACCATCTCCCAGCCACCATGAAGGTCGCGGGACGGGCTCTGTCCGTGCTGTTTGACGCCACTCCCGACATGGACACCGCCGGCGCCCTCTTCGCGACCGATCCGGCCCTGGCCAGTTGTGTGTTGCGAATGGCCAACGTTTCCGGCGCGGGTCATGCCGCCTCCGAAACCGTTCTGCTCCGGGAAGCCGTGGAAACCGTGGGGCTGGAAGGGCTCCGCCGCGCCGTCCTGGGCGTCACCCTGACCAGTCTGCCGCTCCAATCCTGCCAGCCCCACCTCGAACGCCATCTGCACCACGCCCTCGCCTGCGCGACCTGTGCCGCAAAAACCGCCTCCCAAACCCGTCTGGTTCCCGCCGACGAGGCCTATGTGGCCGGCCTGCTCCATGACATTGGACGCCTGGCCCTCGTCGCGGCCATGCCGGAGGATTACTGCGCCTTCCTGGACTCCAGAGAACCTGCCGGAATGGACCGCCTCGAACGGAACGCCTTCGATGTCGACCATGCCCTCGTGGGCAAATGGATGGCGGAACGCTGGGCGCTCCCCCGGCAATTGAGCCAGGCCATCTGGTTCCACCATCTGCCCCCGGGCACCCTGCTCGGCGACCGGCCCATCGTCCATCTCGTCGCGATCGTCGGTTTTGCCAACGCCATGAGCAACTGGATTCTGAGCGGCGCGGACCAGCCCTCCGCCGCGTTCCACGAAGATCTTCGCGCCCATGCCGGCCGGCTCGGACTGGATTACGCGGACATCGAATCGCTGCGCGAACAGACCCGGGCTGCCATGAGCCAGCGCCTTGCCTTGCTCGAATCCGGCGCCCACAGCGACGCCACCGCGTTCAAGGAACTCCAGAAAGCCGCATCGAACGTGACTTTCCCGCGCCTCAGCGACACTGCGGAATCCCTCTCCCTCAAGAAGGAGTTGAAGTGGCTCCAGGCGCTGAACCGGCTCAACATCAGCCTCCGGCCTTCCCAGTCCCTGGACGAAGTCCTTGCGCTCATCGTTACGACCGTTCGGGAGGGCCTCGATGCGGCGCCCGGCATGTGCTGCGCATTCGACGAAGGGAACCGTCACCTCGCCGGCATGACCTGGGACAAACCTGACGCGCCCCCGCAACATTTCCGGATCCCGCTGTCTCCCTCCACCCAGCAGGAGCTGGATGAGGTCGAGATCCTCGCGCTGGAGGCGCTCGATGAGCTCGGCATCGGCATGGGCGAAAACGGATGGCGCGGCGCCGAACGGACCGAACCCGAACTGCACGACGGCATTCTCATGCTTCCCATGGTGGCCGACGGCGTCACGCGCGGCCAGATCATGTTCGAGACCGAGTCACAGAAGATCGAAAACCACTCCTGGGACGGATTCAAGCTGATGGCGTTTGCGGGCGCCTGCGGCGCCGTGCTCGCCCGGCATCATGCCTACGGCGAGCTTCGTGAATTGAGCGAGGAACTCACCGAAGCCATCTCCCGCAACGCGGACGTCCACGGTTCCACGAAAAAGGATGACCTCGCGGAATTCGCGGTCGGCGCCTCCCATGCGCTGCAGCGTCCGCTCAACATCATCGCCAGCCAGGCCCACCTGTTGCTCCGGCGAACGCGCAGTCCGGAAGAGACCAGCGCGGTCGAGTCCATCCTCGAGCAGAACCGCGCGCTCACCAAGCTCGTGAACGATTTGATGGCGTTTGCGCGGCCCGGTCTGCCCGCTCCGGCGCCCACGGTGGCCAACTATGTCCTCCACCGGCTGGTGACCACGGTTTCGGACCGCCTCGAAGCGAAGGGCATTGCCATCGTCGAAGACTACGAGGAAGGCCTGCCCCGGGTGAACGTCGACAAACATCAGATCGAACATGCCCTGCTCAATCTCGTGGTTAACGCCGAACAGGCCATGGAGCAGACCGGCGGACAACTGCTCCTCAAGACCTCTTCCAGCCCCGACCGGACGCGCGTTCGCATCGTGGTCCAAGATACGGGACCCGGTATCCCCGCGAAGCACGCGGAGGCCATTTTCGAAACCTTCGTCAGCCTGCGGGAAAGTCTGGCCGGCACCGGACTGGGATTGGCCGTGTGCCGGGCCGTGGTGCGAAAGCATGGGGGAGAGGTCCGGCTGCTCAACCCCGACAAGCCGGGAGCGGCCTTCGAGATCACGCTGCCTGTGGAACGGGACCCCGCCGTCGCGGCGCCGTCCCCCGTACCGGGCATGACCATCGGGCGCGCCGAGGGAACGGAGCTCCGCGAGGGAGTCGCTGCCGCGCAGAAACCGCCGCAAAAGCCGCCACGCTCTCCCGAGATGCCTCCCAGAACGGCCCCGGCTGCTGCGAAAACCCCGCCGTTCGAAGAACCCGGGGCCCCGCCGCTGCCCTCGCTGCTGCTCATCGATGAAAACGAGACCACACGCGAAGTGCTCAAGGAAACGTTGCGCAACCGGGGATTCACCGTGATTGCGGCCCAGGACGCCGTGCGCGCCATGCAGGCCGTCGCCGCAACCCTGTTCGACGTGGTCCTGCTCGATTTCGAGCTGCGCGACGTCCACGGACCGAACATGCTCACCGAGATCCACAACATCCGGCCCGGGGTGCCGGTCATTGTGATGACGGCCGACAGCAATCCCCGCACCGCGCAGTCCGCCCTCGAACGGGGCGCTCGCGCCTGCCTCTCGAAGCCGTTTGCCCTGCACGAGCTGCTCAACGAGGTTGAAGACGCCGTGGGGATTCACAATAATTAGCGTCCGGCAGCCCAGTAACGCCGAACCAGCGGCGGCGCGCCCAACGGCCCCCTCCGGCTGCGCCGCGGCCCGCAGCGCTCCATGACAGCCACAAACGAAAGCCGCTTGACCCTGCGCGAATGCCTGTTTCACGGCGCGGTCCTGATTGCGCTGCTGGTCGTGCTCTTTCCCGGCACGTTCCTGCGCGGCGAACTCATTTCCCCGGCAGACATCCTCTTCGCCTTGCCCCACTGGAACGCGTACGCACCCGAGAACTGGGATTCGACGCAGAACACGCTGATCTCTGACCACGTCTTCTTCACGCGCCCCAATCTGCTCCTCTCCCAGCAGGCGCTCCGGAAAGGCGAGTGGCCCCTGTGGAATCATCTCCAACTCGCCGGCCTGCCGTTGCTGGCGAACGTGCAGAGTTCCGTGTTCTACCCCGTGCATCTGCTCCTGCTGGTCCTGCCGATCGACTGGGCGTTGACCGCCTGCGTGCTGCTCAAGCTCTTCCTCTGCGGAATGGTGGGCTACCTGAGCGCGCGCCTGCTCGCCTTCACCCCGCCGCTCGCGCGCTTCTTCTCGCTCGCGTGGATGCTCGGGAGCTACAACCTGATTTGGTGCTACTGGTTGCTGACCGACGTGGCGATCTGGGTGCCGCCCCTGTTCGTCGGGCTCGAGTTCGTGTTGCGCGATCAGTACCGGCGGGGCTGGTGCACCATGGTCTTCTCGGGAACGCTTCTCCTGCTTGCCGGACATCCCGAAACGGCGTTCACGTTCGGCCTCGGGCTCGGGGGCTACTTCCTCGTCCGCGTCATTCAGCAGCGCCGCACGGGCAGGCGTCTGGCGGCCCCGATCGCCGTATGCGCACTGGCCTGGCTCATGGTGTTTGCCGTATGCGCCGCGCTGCTCCTCCCGTTCTTCGAATACCTGCTGCACAGCACCAGCGAGTTCATCCGCAAGGAAGCCGGGGGCGCGGAGGCCTATGTCCCGGGCATGGCCGCGGCGTTCTGGGTCCCGCGCTTTTTCGGCACGGGCGCCGAAGGCAACTTTCTCGCCGCCAACAACAGCACCTCCAACCTCATCGGCATGCTGTACCCCGGAATGGCGGTCTGGGCGGGCGTCATGTGCATGTTCGCGCGCGGAAACGGCGCCGAAAAGGACCGCGGCCGGCGCAATATCGCCGTGGCGCTGGCGATACCCGCCGTGTTCGGCCTGCTCCTGAGCTTCTACTTTCCATCCCTCCAGTTTGTTCACCGGCTGCCCGTCATGAATGCCCTGCGCGAGTGGTACCATGCGTGTTTTGCCGCGTTCGCCTTCCCCCTCATTGCCACCATGGGGTTTGAACGCTGGTTCTCACGGCCGCGCCGCCTGCGCGAAGTCCTCTGGACATTACCGCCGTGGCTGATCGGCGCCGCCGTCGTCCTGCTCCTGCTCCGGTTCGACCGGCGCGTCCTGGAAATGAAAGATATGTGGGACTACGTGGTCCGGGAATCCTGGCGCGCGGCCGGGCTGGCCGCGATAGCCCTCGGCATCTGCGCCTTTTCCTGTCTCCGGCAACGCTCCCGAATCGCGCTGCTGTGTTTGACCCTGCTCGCCGCGGGTGATTTCCTCCTGGCCACCCGCGGACTTCGTCCGACCCTGCCGCCCGAACAGGCGTACCCGGAAACCGCGCTGCTCCAACGCCTGCAGTCCTTTGAACAGCCGTGCCGGATCGGAGTGGCGGAAGGGTATGTCCCGCGCGGCGCCGTCGCTAACTACGGCATCGAGGAATGGCTGGGCTACGACGGGCTGTATCCCGAACGCATTCAGCGGTTCCAGTTCGAGATGGGCGCCGCCATCTGGGACGCCATGGAACCGGCCTGCGCCATCCGGTATTACCTGAACTACCCCGAATACGGCCCCGTGCTCGATTTGGCCGAACGCACTTACCTGAAACGCGTCGATACCATCGACGGCATGGAGATCTACGAAAACACCCGCGCGTTTCACCGCGCGTTTCTCGTGCCCCGGATGGAAGTCATTCCCGACCTGGACGCGTTGTTCAAAACCATGCGCGACCCAGGATTCGATCCCGCAAACACCGTCGTCACCGAGGAGGGTCCCGATGCCCCGGTCCCCCCGCCCGACGCCGGACCGCCGGGACTGGCCACCGTGACCCTGAGAGAACCCACGCGCGTGGTTGTCGAGGTCGACGCCGCGTATCCCTGCGCCCTCGTGCTCTCCGACGCCTATTACCCCGGCTGGAAGGTGGCGATTGACGGGAGAGCGGGGGAGATGTTCCCGGCATACTACGCCTTTCGCGGGGTGCTCGTACCGGCCGGCCGGCACACGGTGGAATACACCTGCTTCCCGCTCAGCCTGCGCATCGGACTGGCGGTCTCCACGGTGGCCCTGCTCGCCGGCGCATACGTCGCGTTCCGCGCACTTCGAGCCCGCGGGTCCCGGGCCCGCGGCGTGCTTGCCTGACGCCCACTCAGTCCGCTGGAAACAGCCGGTCGATGGTGGCCAGTTCCTCGTCCGCAAAGGCCAGGTTGTCCAGCGCGCCCACGCAATCCTTCACCTGTTCCGGCGTGCGCGCGCCAATGAGCGCGCTGGTCACCCGCGGATCGCGAAGCACCCACGCAATCGCCAGTTGCGCCACGCTCTGACCGCGCGCCCTGGCCAGTTCCGCGAGTTGCCGCACCCGGGACACCACCTCTTCGGTGACGGCTTCCCTGCGCAGGAACCCGTCCGGGTCCGCCGCGCGCGATACTTCCGGAATCGGATTCGCGGGATCCAGATACTTGTTCGTGAGCAGCCCCTGGGCAAGCGGACTGAACACGATCACCCCCGTGCCATACTGCGCCGTGTACTCCAGCAGATCGGTTTCAATCCAGCGGTGCATCATGTTGTAGCAGGGTTGATGGATGGTAAGGGGGGCCCAATCATGCCGCCGAACCGTCTCCACTGCCTGGACGAAAAACGCGCCCCGGTAGCTGCTTACTCCCGCATACAGGGCCTTGCCCTGTTTCACGATCAGATCCAGCGCGCCCAGGGTCTCCTCCAGCGGCGTGGACGGATCCGGGCGGTGAGAATAGAAAATGTCCACGTACTCGAGACCCAGCCGCTTCAACGATTGGTCCAGACTCGCGACCAGGTATTTCTTGCTGCCCCATTCGCCGTACGGCCCCGGCCACATNNGTCGAAATGGGTCACGCCCAGGTCGAACGCCGTGCGCATCATCGCCCGGCAGGCGTCGTGGTCCGCCCGCGTGCCAAAGTTGTGCCACATCCCCAGCGAAACCGGCGGCAACAGCAAACCGCTGTTGCCGCAACGCCGGTACTCCAGTTTCTCGTAGCGGCGGCTGTCAAAGGCCATGGTTCCACTCCTGCTTCGTCCGTAATTGACACGGCAACACGCCGTGCTCCCAGTATCGTTTCCCCGCAACGATGGCAGAACCGCCCGGCGCCAGTCAAAACACCGCCGGCCCCGCTTTCCGCCCTCACGCAGCCACAGCATTCTGCAACCGTTTCGCAATCGGCTGCTTGACTTGTCCTTCGTCGATTTGCTACGCTCTGTTCCGCTTGGCGTGACGTCAAACACGCCTGGTGAACGACCTCACGGGGCTGTAGCTCAGCTGGGAGATCGCTGCGTTCGCAATGCAGAGGTCAGGGGTTCGAT
>DDYW01000051.1 GCA_002348185.1 Candidatus Hydrogenedentes bacterium UBA2224
GCCCCGCCCATTTCCGTTCCGACATAGCGGCTCCTCCTGGTTCAATGGCCAATGTAACAATTGTAGCAGAAATGGACATAAATATCTAGTAAATTCTTCGACAGGCCCCCAGCGGGGGTGGCCACGCGGGCCCGCGTGGACGGGGGTGGACTCTTTGGCCGAGGTGGCCCCGTCCATATTGTCCATGCCGTCCATATCGTCCATACCGTCCGCCTCGCGCGCATTTCCGCCGCGCCTTCGGCGCTCGGGAATGCGTGAACATAGGCACTATGGTCTGCCGTCCCTACGGGACNNCTTGTGATTTGAGGGATGCGGAGGCTCCCACTGAAGTGGTGGGCTATTGTCTGTCGTCCCTGCGGGACTTGGAGGTCTGCGGGCTGGCTGTTATGTTATCGCGCCGTTAGTGCTCCGGAAGAGGAAGTGTTTTCTTGTCTGTCCACACGGATAAGTAGCCAAATGCTCTAGCGTCCGAAAGGACAATCGTTGAAGTCATCTGGCCTCAAGTTCGCCGGCGATTGAGGAGGTGTGGATAGCCGGTACCGGCTCAGGTATCCTGTGGCGGCCATAACGAGAGGAACTGCCCCATGACCCCGCGCGAACGCATCCTGACCGTCTATCGGGGGCACACGCCCGACGTGGTCCCGTACATGCTCGATTTGTCTCACTGGTTCTATCACAAACATGGAATCCCCTGGGACCTGAGCAGCGTCCACAACGAACCGGAGACCGGCCTTCTCGCGTATCACAGGGACGTGGGCGCCGGCTTCTATATCCCGCAATTGCCGACGTTTTATGACGTGTGCTATCCCGGCGACGTCACGGCGTCCGCGGTCAAGTCACCCGACGGAAGCGCCATCACGTGGACCATCGAGACGCCGCTCGGAACCATCGCGCGCACCCGGCGCTGGGAACCGCGGAACTACGCCTGGGGCATCGTCAACTGGCCGCTCAAATCCGAGCGGGACCTGGACATCCTCCGGTACGCCCTCTCGCAGCGCACGTATACCCCGCACTGGGAGCGCTACCACGAATGGGTCCGGGCCGTTGGGGATACCGGCGTACTCTACGTGCCCACGGGGTACAGCGCCATGGGCCACCTCCTCAATTACTGGATGGGCGTGCAGGGCGCGATTTACGCCACCTTCGAAATGCCGGCCGCGGTGCGCGGGTTCGTCGACGCCGTGAACGACAACCTGCTCCACTGCGTCGACATGCTCGCGGAATCCCCCGCTGAGATCATCATCATGGGGGACAACTTCTCAAGCGACATCCAGCCGCCTGCTTTTTTCGAGGAATGGTCCAGGCCGTACTATGCCGAAGCCATCGCGCGATTGCACCGGTCCGGCAAATGCGTTGCGGTGCACATCGACGGCCGTCTGCGCGGAGCGCTCGGCATGTTCCGTGACATCGGCGCCGATTGCGCGGATGCGGTGACGCCTTTGCAGCCCGGTGACCTCGCGCCCCGCGACTGCCGCAATGAAGCCGGACCGGACATGATCCTCTCGGGAGGGGTGCCTCCGCACCTGTGGCTGCCGGAGATTGACGCGGCGGCCTTCGAACGGGCCGTTCTCGCATGGCTTGAGCTGCGGCAAAGCAGCCCGCGCCTCATCGCCAACGCGGGCGACCAGGTCCCTCCCGGCGCCGACGAATCCCGCATCCACCGCATGCGCGAACTGGTCGAGGCCTACGGCCGCTACTGAGTCTGGCCCCGTTGTTTCAACAGCGCTACCAGCTCCGCGGGATGGTCGGTCTGGATGCCGTCGGAACGCCAGGCCAGGGCCTGTTCCCAGCACGACGGATCCCGTTCGTCCACAAGCACGATGGCCCCGGCCTCGTGACAGGCCTTCACGAACGACTCGGAATAGTGTTTCCACACCGCCGCGACCACCTTCGGGTGGAACTCTTCCAGAAGCGGCTTCAGGTTCGCTTCCGGCCCCGGATCGGGCATGAGGATGCACTCGGGGCAGGCTTCCCGGATTTTCTTGAGCTTCCACCCGGGCGCGTACCAGAGCACCTGCCGTTCCATGCCGTGCTGCTTCACCAGCGCCAGCAGGGCCTCCCACGAACCCTCCTTGAAGTCCAGGTAGATGCCCACCTTGCCTTTACACAGCGCGAGGATCTCGTCAACGGTGGGGATGCGCGTGCCCGCCCATTCCGGGCCCACCCGCGCGCCGATGTCCAGCGCTTTCAGTTCGGCCAGGGTGAGATCGCGCACCGCGCCCGCCGCGCCTTGGGCGTAGGCGTCGACGTCGCTGTTGTGGACATTGACGAAATGGCCGTCCCGGGTTTGACGCGCATCCACCTCGATGAAGTCCACCCCGAGCTCGATGGCTTTCTGGCAGGCGGGCAGGGAGTTCTCGGGGATGCCCTCATGCGCCCCCCGGTGCGCCACCACATACACGCCGCCATGACGGGGCGGCGGCAGCACGGACGTACCTGCGCCCGCCCCCGCCCACGCGGACACCGCCATGCCTCCAAGACATACCGCACTCAACGCACGCATCCACATTGCAGCACCCTCCACGCAGCCCTCACCCGCGCCGCATCTCCGGCAGCGCCAGGATGTCCAGCAGACCCAGGACGGTCGGTTCAGGCGAAACATAGTCCGCAACGGCCTGGATTTCCTCCTGCGCGTTCGAGGGACAGGCAAAAAACCCTACCGCTTCGCGCAGCGGCAGATCGCCTACTGTGTCGCCAATCCCGGCAACCTCGTGCCGGTGCACGCCCAGTTCGCCGAGAAGCGCCCGCAGCGTGCTCCCCTTGTCCACCCCCGCCAGCGACAGGTTCAGGTAGAAGTGCGAACAGTTGATGATCAGCTCGGGACCATGCTCCCGGGCGAACTGCTCAACGCGCGGCTGCATCGCGCGCAGAATCGCGGGTTCCTGCGAGAACACCGAAAGCTGGGCCTCCTTGCCGAACTGCATTACCGCCTCGGGATGTTCGCGCAGCAGTTCGGCCTCAATGAAATCGCGCACGGCCCGCAATCCGTGAATCTTCTCCGGCGTCACGCCCGGCCCGAACCGCGCCCAGTTGTCGTGCAGCGAATACAACACCGCCCCGTTCTCGCAAATCGCCGGCGCGCGGATGTCGAGGATCTTCATCAGCACCTCGGCATAGGGCTGGGGACGGCCCGTGCAGAGGGTCAATGGCGCCAGAACGGATTCGCCCGCCGATGCCGCACGCGACCGCCGGGCAAACTCAACAAACGGTTCCAGCTCCCACGGCACGGATTCCTCGGGACTCACGCATCCGTCCAGATCGGTGATAATCCATTTTACCGACATGCAGCAACGGCCTTTCCAAACAGCTTGTTTCCGGCGCTCCGCCCGCAGTGTTATGGGCAAAGGGCGCCCGTCTTGTCAACTCCCCCGGGCGGCTGATGCAGGCGGAAGCATGCAGCGCACTACGGCGCGTCACGCCGTCTTCGGCGATCTCCCGCCCCCCCCAAAAAAGACAAACCGAGCCCCCAGTATCCGGGAACCCGGCGTCAAGACAAGTGATATCAAAAATCAGGACCGGCTAATAGCGGGAACGACGGTCTTCGCGCGGCTGCGCCTCGTTCACCTTCAGCGTGCGGCCCTGCAGGTCCGCGCCGTCCATGGCCTGGATGGCCGCCTGGCCCTCGCTGTTGTTCGGCATCTCGACAAAGCCAAAACCGCGCGAACGGTTTTCGACCCGGTCCATGATGACGCGCGTTGCGCTCACGGTTCCGTACGCCTCAAACGCCTTACGCAGATCGTTCTCGGTGGTCGTGTACGACAGATTCCCTACATAGATGTTCATCAAGGCTTCCTTTCTCACCTCGAGACTCGTCCGGATGGTCGTAGCAGAGACGGAAGGCAGTTCAGCCCTGATGCATGCAGTTGGAAATCGCCAACGCGCGGCGGGATATGAAATCTTGCCCCATTCGGTCTACTATCCA
>DDYW01000009.1 GCA_002348185.1 Candidatus Hydrogenedentes bacterium UBA2224
CCGGCTGGCCCTTCTGCATCCCTGGTCCGGCGGCCTCATTCTGGGACTGGACTGGCTCCTGTTCTCGGGGAACGTATTGACCATGGGCGCCTCGACCGTGCTGATGGTTCTGGCGGGCTTCCTGGGAGCGGGAATCGGCGTGACGCTCTGCCAACGGTATGCGGCGAACGACGGCTGGCTGAAGAGCCTGGTAAAGGGTGTGGTTGCGGGCGCCGTCGTCGGGGTACCCTTCCCCATCTTCGGCACGTTTGTGGGAGGCGTTGTGCTGGCCGTCTCGGGCCTGGACTATCTCGCAAAACCCACGCAGCCCCCGGGACCTGACACAACGCGCCCGGATGCGCCCTGCTCTGTCTCACCTGTCCTCGGAATGCCTCCCTGAATCGCCCCAGGGCCCCGGGCGCGGTTGAATCTCGCGGCCACGAATCCGTACAGTGACCGGAAACCGAACCGGGAGGATCTGTGTGATGCATTGTCTGATTGCCGCCCTGCTTGTCGCCGGATTGGGTCAGGCTTCCGGGTTTCATGAGATCGCGTGTCCGGGAACCTACGGGGGACATTTACAGGGGCTCGCCACAGATAACGAGCAGAACATCTACTGGTCGTTTACGGTGGCGCTCGTGAAGACCAACCGCGCGGGCGAACTGCTGAAGACCGTCCCCGCGCCGAGCCACCAGGGGGACCTGACCTGGGTTGACGGCAAGGTCTATGTCGCAGTGAACCTGGGAAAGTTCAACCAGGAACCCGGTCAGGCGGATTCGTGGGTGTATGTGTATGACGCCCGGGATCTCGCGCTGCTGGAGAAGCGCGCCGTGCCGGAACTGGTGCATGGCGCCGGGGGAATCGCTTTTCATGACGGGAAGTTCATCGTCGTCGGGGGTCTGCCGGAGGGCTACGCCGAGAATTACGCCTACGAGTACGACCGGAACCTCAACTTCGTGAAACGGCACGTAATCAATAGCGGCTATACGAAAATGGGCATCCAGACTGCGTGCTGGTTTGATGGCGCGTGGTGGTTCGGATGCTATGAGAACGACAAGGGGCTGCTGAAGACCGACGAGCAATTTAATCTGCTGGGGCGCTTCAACCCCAATTACGCCGTTGGCATCACGCCCTGGACGGACGGCCACTGTCTGCGCGGCGAAACCGTCCCCCTGGAAAACAAACAGCACCGCGGCTCAGCCCTCGTGGATCTGCCGGGCAAGGCGCCGGAAATCGCGGGGAAATAGACCCTGCACTTAACCCAAATCGTTGCAGTCTTGAATTAGCAGGCCGTCTGCGATTTCATTTTCGGCGAAACTAAATAGGGACAAAGGCTGTCGCTCCATTGGGTGTTAAGCTTCACTGTTCCAACTACTTAATACCCAATGGCAGCCTTAAGATCCCTACTACGGTGACATATGCGGGCTAGCCGGTACGGCTTCCTAGGGCGCTGCCTTCCGCTGCTCCTGTAACCGCTCCCGGGCATAGTCCGCCAAGACCTCGCGGGCGGCGTCGGGCTCCAGGTTGAGAACCTCCCCATACTGCAGTTCAGGTACGGCCAGCGCGAACATGAGCGATTCGCGTGCCGCCCGGAAAATCCTCTCATCCGGCGACTGCAGGTATTCGAGAAGCAGCGGCACGATCTCTTCGAGATGCTCCTGGGCAAACCCCTTCGGCCTGTCCCGGAAAGGGGAACTATAGAAGAGCTTTGTGTCATAGTGAGAGAGACCGTTGGTCAATCGCTCAAGGAGGACCGCATCGGTCCGCGGCGTCCGCACATACTGAAAACAAAGGTCGTGGAGATCGCTGACATCCAGGGTGCCATCCGCGTAGGCGCGGATGATCTCGATGTCCGTATCGTCGCCGAAGGCGTACATGATCCAGGCCCCGGGAAGGGTCCAGATGCCTTCCGCCTGCTCGTGCGCCTCGCGGACGCTCGGCAGACAGTCCTCGCCTTGAATAAGCGCGAGGATCACGTACTTCGACCAGCGGTACGACTCCAAGTCGTTTTGGCGGATCTCCTCTAAGTGGGAGGGCGAGAAGAAATCGTCACCCGCACGTTTCGAATTGCTTTCGGTGATCGCCTTATCGATGGTCTCCATGACGTCGGGGTTGAAGAACCTGTCGATGAAGCGAAGTACATCTTCCTGCGATTCCAAAGCCAGATATGTCATCAAATGGCGTCGCTTTCGGAACAGAATCTGTGGACGCTTCTCGGGATCCTCATCGATGGGCATTTTCAACCACTTCCACGCGAGCGCGATCGCTTCGTCCCTGGCCCCGCAGGCTTGCAAGGCCCCCAGCACTTGCGTGTCTGGCCCGCCCTCGGCCAACTTCAGGAGTTTAGGGACATAAATGGGGTCATTGAACTTGGTCCGTATTGCTGTGAGATAGGGCGATATCCGAAAGTCCGCTTCCAGCAGTAGCGTGCGCGCGATTTCAGAATCCCGAGAGGCGCGGCGCAACAGGACGTCCGCCTCCCTGCGCTGCCCGTTGCGGTATAGAAACCAGAGAAGGTCCACCGCTTCGTCTTGTGGAAGATGTTCGGAAAGCGCTGCCAGCATTTCAGCAACAGAACGCCCGGGGTCCTCCTGTCCCGAGCGGCTGTCTCTGACGATTGCTTCAAGCTGCGGCCGAATCTCCATGACGCCGCGGTGGCACAGCGCCCACCAAAGAAACGCGCGGTCCAAATCATCGTCTAGTCGGAAATAGTCGCGCCGCGCGTTCATATCCAGAAGGAGGGTATCGGTGTCTTTTCCCGGAGCGTCCTCCAAGGCTTTAATACAGTCCCGGGTATCTTCAACGAACTCATAGCGGAAACGCCCGTGTTCGTATTCGCCTTCGCCCGTCTCGTGAAAAAGGCGCGTGAGCCGGTCGATGCGTTCCGGATGCGGCACCGCGCCGACCAGGCCGACAATAGCGTCGTCGACATAGTGCGGTCCGAAGAATGACCCGCGGTTCCTCGAGATGTCGCCAACATAGAGCGTGTAGAAGATATCGACGGCCTCCGGCTCGTCTTTCGTTTTGGCATGTGCGGCGGCCAGCAACACCAGATTTGTGAACTCTGTGAAAGTGGCCTCAAGTTCGACGCCTCTGTCGCGGGCGGAACGTCCCTCTTCATAGTGATGCTTGACCAGGTTGGCCGTCTCGACGCCGCTGAGTGCAGCGGGTGCGAGCTTGCAGAACAACTTGAGATAGCTGAAGCTCGTGGACGCATCGCCGGAGAACATTTTTCGTTTCCACTCAGCCAGCATGGCTTCCGGCATCACCCCGTCATGGGTGAGAATCGAGTGCTTCGCCTCGATGAACCGCCAAGCCTCATCCAACGGGAGACTCCGGTTTTGAGTCCAGCATCCGGGGAAATCGTTGAAGTCAGCAATGCCATTGACCGAATCACCGTGGATAAAGTACCTCTGCTCAAGACCGCCCCGGTGCAGTTCGCCGTCATCGTCGCGGGCGAACGCGAAAATACACCGCTGATCGCGCGCGAAGGACCTTGTGCTCTGCCACGGCAAGGAGATGTGGTAGGTGAAGCGTGGTCCGCACGAGGGATTCTCCGGAAACTGGCGCGCAACGTCGATCGTCACCGTCACGTCCACCGGATTCGCCTCGCGGTTCAGGATGTCCTGGATCAGCGACTCCCGGTCGAAGGTCACCTCGCGTACAACGCCCTCAACGATGAGACTGTCTTCTTTGATCACGTGCTCAAGGAGCTGGACGCGAAAGCTGCGAGGCAAGAGGCGCTTGGCAACGCCTTTGCGTGCTTCAAGGAGTGCAGTCGTGGAGGCCTCTTGGAGCTTGGCGCGCAACAATTCCCGCAACGCCTCGCGATCGACCGCACGCGCCTCGTTCTTGTGGAGCACCAGAAGGTCGAGCAGCGGTTTTTGTTCAAGCTGTTGCCTGGTAACCGTGCAGTTTCCCATGGCCCCGAGCGGAATAAGCACGCAGGCAAACACGAGAACATGATACAGAGTCTTGCGTCCCATAAATGGCCCCTTTTCCGCATTCTCCCACCACCTGCCCATTAGTTATACGCTATTGATGCCAGCCGGTGCGAGAGCTTCGCCCCATAAATAGGGACAGGCACCGTTTATTTGCTCTATGTCCCCTGTCTGAAGCGCTTCGTCTCTTGGACACCCCACAGCGCGGTGCAGGTTGTGGCTTAAGCGTATGCATATATCTGTATAGCATGCTGTGCATCCGGCGTCAACCTGTTCGCGGCGCCCGCTTCCCCGGTTTCTTCTTCCGCCAGCCCTTCTGCCGGCCCACGGGCAGCGCGCGGACGCGGCGGCCGCCGGTCTCGAGTTCAGATGCTGTAACCTGGCAAGGCTGGGCGCTTCCCCGGGCAACAGCCACTGCGATCACGAGCGCCGGACACAGAAAAGCCCCCGCGAAGCGGCTGGTTTCGCGGGGGCAGGTTAGCAAGCGTCGATTTCGCGGGAAGAGGGTTTACTTCTTCGCGCGGGCTTTCTTCTTCGCGGCGGTCTTCTTCGCAGCCGCTTTTTTGGCGGGCTTGCGCGGCCATTCGATGGCGGCCTGGGCTGCGGCGAAACGCGCGATCGGCACGCGGAACGGGCTGCAGCTCACGTAGTTCATGCCCACACGGTGGCAGAACTTGACCGACTCGGGCTCGCCGCCGTGTTCCCCGCAGATCCCGACCTTGAGGTCCGGACGCGCGGAACGGCCCTTCTGAATGCCCATTTCGACCAACTGACCGATGCCTTCCTGGTCCAGAACCTGGAACGGGTCTTCGGGCAGGATCTTCTGGTCGAGGTACAGGGGCAAGAAACCGCCGACGTCGTCGCGGGAATACCCGAAACCCATCTGGGTAAGGTCGTTGGTGCCGAAGCTGAAAAACTCGGCAACCCCGGCAATCATGTCGGCCGTGAGCGCCGCGCGGGGAATTTCGATCATCGTGCCGACCATGTACTTCAGCGTGATCTTGTTCGCTTTCTGCACTTCGTCCGCCACACGACGGATGATGGCTTCCTGATGGGCCAGCTCTTTCACCGTCCCCACCAGAGGCACCATGATCTCCGGGAACACCTTGATCTTCTTCTTCTGGAGTTCGGCGGCCGCTTCGAGAATGGCGCGGGCCTGCATCTCGGTGATTTCCGGATAGGCGATCCCGAGGCGGCACCCGCGGTGCCCAAGCATGGGATTGAGCTCGTGCAGCTCGTGAATGCGGGCCTTGATGCGAGCGGGCGGCACGTCGATGCGCTTGGAAAGCTCCTGGATCTGGGCGTCGTCCAGCGTGACGAACTCATGCAGCGGCGGATCCAGCAAACGCACCGTAACCGGTTTGCCTGCCATTGCCTTGAAAATGCCAAGGAAGTCGGCCTTCTGGTAGGGCAACAGCTTCATGACGGCGTTGCGCCGGGTGGCCTCGTCTTCGGCCAGGATCATCTCGCGCATGTGGATGATGCGGCTGGGGTCGAAGAACATGTGCTCCGTGCGGGCCAGGCCGATGCCTTCGGCGCCGAACTTGACGGCCTGTTCGGCGTCCGCCGGGCTTTCGGCATTGGTGCGGACATTCATCTGGCGCACTTTGTCGGCCCACGCCATCAGCGTGGCATAGTTCTTGTCGCGCTCGGGCTCAGCCGGCAAGACCGGGACGCGGCCTTCATAGACCTTCCCGAGCGTGCCGTTCATCGAGATCCAGTCGCCTTCATTGATGGTCTTGCCATTGACGGTGACCTTTCTGGCAGCCAGGTCGATGTGCAGCGCACCGCATCCGACGATGCAGCACTTACCCCATCCGCGCGCCACCAGCGCCG
>DDYW01000050.1 GCA_002348185.1 Candidatus Hydrogenedentes bacterium UBA2224
CGGCCGAAATGTGCCCGAGCTTGCCGTTTTGACGCGCAGCGGCGACACCCCGCCGCAAGAGCGGCAGCGCATGCTGCGGCGCCCGCCCGATATCCTGATTACCACGCCTGAGAGCCTCAGCATCATGCTCAGTTCTCCCCGCGCGCGGATGCTGTTCGCCGGGCTCCGCACGGTCATTCTGGACGAGATTCATGCAGTCGCGGGCGCCAAACGCGGCACGTATCTCATCACCTCCGTCGAGCGCATCGTGCCGATGGCGGGCGAATTCCAGCGGATTGCCCTGTCTGCGACGGTGCGTCCGCTGGAGACCATCGCCGCGTTCGTGGGGGGATACCGCGCCATGGGAGAGGGGGGGGACACGGTCTACGAGCCGCGGCCGGTCACCGTGCTGGCCTCGCTCGCCGAAAAGCGGCTTGAGGTCGAAGTCCGGTTTCCCGCAGACGACGGCGCGCCGCTTCCGGACGGCACGCGCATGCCCGGCCTGATGGGCGCTGTCGAACAGGTCATCCGGGAGCATCGCTCGACGCTGGTGTTTACGAACAGCCGCCGCATGTGTGAACGCGGGACCCTGCTCATCAACGACGCCGCAGGCGAGCTGGTCGCCTACTCGCATCACGGCTCGTTGTCGCGCGAATTGCGCGCGGTGGTCGAACAGCGACTCAAGAACGGCGAGTTGAAAGCCATCGTGGCGACGAATTCCCTCGAACTCGGCATCGACATCGGAACGCTCGACCGGGTCGTGCTACTCCAGACGCCGTTTTCCGTGGCGTCCGCGCTGCAACGCATCGGCCGGGCGGGGCACCAGGTCGGCGCGGTCAGCCGGGGCATCTTATTCCCCACGCACGAGCGCGACGTGCTTGAGGCGGCCGTCATGGCCAGGGCCGTGGCCGAGCAGGACATTGAACCGTGCCAGCCGGTGACCGGCGCGCTCGATGTGCTTGCGCAGGTGGTGGTGGCGATGGCGGGCGTCGAGCCGTGGAACCTGGACGGGCTGTTCCGGTTCATCCGCACATGCTGGCCGTACCGCGCGCTGTCGCGCCGGCAATTCGATTTGGTGGTCGAAATGCTGGCGGGCCGGTACGCGGAATCCCGGCTGCGCGCGCTGTCGCCGGTGCTCTCGCTCGACCGGATAAGCAACACCATCCGCGGCACCCGTGCCAGCCTGCGCCTTCTTTACCTCTCCGGCGGCACCATTCCGGATCGCGGCTATTATGGGCTGCGGCGCGCGGATTCGCGGGCGAAAATCGGCGAGCTGGACGAAGAATTCGTGTGGGAACGCCAGGTCGGGCAGACGTTCACCCTGGGCGCGCACGCGTGGAAAATTCAGGAAATCACCCACAACGACGTACTGGTGGTTCCGGGCGACGCCACGCGGTCGGAGGCACCGTTCTGGCGGGNNCCTGGCCCGGCCTTTCCATTTTTCGCAGCGCATCGCGGCGTTTCTCGAACGGGCGGAGAAGGAGATCGAAGGCGGCGGATTCGAGGAGATGCTCGAGCGCGAGTATGCCCTCGTGCCGGAAGCCGCCGAAAAACTCGCGCGGTTTCTCAAACGCCAGCGCGCCGCGACCGGCGCTCCGCTGCCTCACCGGCGCCATCTGCTGGTGGAATACACCGCGGCCGAGCCGGATTCGGACGGCGTCCAGGCGGTGCTGCACACCCTCTGGGGCGGCGCCTTGAACCAACCCTTTGCGCTCGCCCTTGCCCAGGCATGGGAAGAGACGCACGGCTACCGGGTCGAGGTCTTCGCCAACAACGATTGCGTGGCGCTTATGCTGCCCGACGAAATCGATGCGCAGGCGTTGATCGGCCTCGTGAAACCGGGGCGCATCGAGGCTCTGCTCCGAAAACGCCTCGAACAATCCGGCTATTTCGGCGCGCGCTTTCGCGAAAACGCGGGGATTGCCCTGCAGTTGCCCCGCCGCGGGTTCGGACAGCGCATGCCGCTGTGGCTGAACCGGAGGCGCGCCCAGAAACTGCTCCACGCGGTCATGAAATACCGCGATTTTCCCATCCTGGCCGAGACATGGCGGACCTGTCTCTGCGACGATTTCGATCTGGCCAATCTCAGACGGATGCTCGACGAACTGCACGGTGGCGCCACGACCGTATCCGCGGTGTTCACCCGGGAGCCCTCGCCGTTCGCCGCGTCCATGCTCTGGCGGCAGACCAACCTGTTCATGTACCTCGACGACACGCCGATGGCCGGACCGCGTTCGCGCTTGAGCGACGAGCTGCTGGCCGAGGTGGCGCGAACTGCCGCCCTGCGCCCGGCGGTTCCCGCCTCCGTTGTGGCTGCATTTGAAGCCAAAAGCCAGCGGCTTCATCCCGGGTATGCGCCCGTGTCGGCCGCCGACCTGCTCGACTGGGTCAAAGAACGGCTGCTTCTGGGCGAGGCCGAATGGGAGGTTCTGCTGGCCGCGGTGAAACGCGACGCGAATATCGAGCCGCCGGAGATGGCCGAGGCCTTGCGGGATCGCGTGGTCTGGGTCGAGGGCTCCAAGCGCGCGAGGCGCGTTGTGGCAGCGATCGAGTGCGTCCCCCGCATGGCGCGCGCGTTCGGGTGGCGCCTGGGCGCGGTGCGCTGTTTCGATCTCGCCGCGCCGGAGCAGCGGATTCATCCTGTCTTTCCCGAACCGGCCGTGACGTCTCCCGACGAACCTGCGCTGGCCGGGTGGCTCGCCGAATGGCTCCGGTTCTTTGGTCCCGTGCGGGACACCGCCCTCCATGAGGCGCTCCCCGTCGCCTCGGAACGCATTGACGCTGCGCTCGAGGAGTTGACGGAATCCGGGGCGCTCGTGGTGGATCGCATCACGAAGGACGCGTCCGGAGTGGAAATCTGCGATGCCGAAAACCTCGAGATCCTGCTGCGCATGGGCCGGGCTGCGGCGCGCCCGGTGTTTACGGCGCGGCCCGCGGAGGAAGTGGCCCTCTTTCTCGCACAATGGCAGGGCATGTTCTCTGAACCGGCGGACGGGGAGGGCCGCGACCCCGGGCGTCTCGAGGCGGCTCTCGAGCGGCTCTTCGGCTGCCCCCTCGCCGCCGAGCTCTTGGAGAGCGACGTACTCCCCGCGCGTGTGCCGGGATACCGTACCGCCGCGCTGGACGCCTTGACCCAGCAGACCGGCCTGAAGTGGTTTGGATGCGGTCCCAGGCGTGTGGCTGTTGGCTTCTCCGAGCATGCCGAGCTGTTCCGGTCCGCCCCGGAAATGCGTTCCGGATCTGAAACGTCCTTGTTCCCTGACCCGCGCGGACGGTACGCCTTCGAAGATCTCCTTCACGGGTCGCCATTGGACTCCGCGGCCTTGAGCGAGGCCCTCTGGCGCGGGGTGTGGGAGGGACAGGTCGCGAATGACAGTTTCGAGGCCCTGAGGAGAGGATTGCAGACGAAGTTCCGTCCCGCCGCACTGCACACCGCGCATCGCCCCATCGGGCGGCGGCGCGCGTTTGACCGGTGGAAAGCGACGCGGCCATCCGCGGGCGCATGGTATGTCCTGCCCCCGCCGTTCGACTCCGCCGACCCGCTCGACCGCGAAGAAGCCAACAAGGAACGCGTGCGGGTGCTGCTTGACCGGTACGGTGTCCTGTTCCGCGAACTGCTGGACCAGGAGCTGCCCCTCATCCGGTGGGGGGCGCTGTTCCGCACCCTGCGCCTGATGGAATTGTCCGGCGAAGTGGTCGCCGGGCAGTTTTTCGAAGGCATTCACGGGCCTCAATTCGCGACGCCGGACGCCTTCCGTACTCTTCAGTCGGGACTCGCGGCGGACGCGATCTACTGGCTCAATGCAGCGGATCCTGCGTCCCTTTGCGGGGTGCCCGTCACGGGATTAAAGACCGTTTTGCCGAAACGCCTGGTCAGCACGCACCTCGTATACCGGGGCACGCGTCTGGTGGCGGTGTCGGAACGCAATGCGGCACGCATCACGTTTTATACGG
>DDYW01000028.1 GCA_002348185.1 Candidatus Hydrogenedentes bacterium UBA2224
TTATCGACGAACTGCCGCCGGGACGCCAGCCCGTCAAGACGCGCCGCGTCACCCCGGCCAAAGTGGGAGACCTGTACGCCTACATCGCCGAACAGGCGCAGAAAGGACTCCAGACCTATATCGTGTGCCCGCTGGTCGAAGAATCGGACAAGCGAGCGCTCACCTCCGTCGTGAGTCATTTCGAGGAACTGTCCGCCGGACCCCTTCGCGAACTTCGAACGGGACTCCTCCACGGACGCATGGCCTTTGCGGAAAAGGACGCGGTCATGCACCAGTTCAAACGGGGCGAACTCGACGTCCTCTTTACTACCACGGTCATCGAGGTCGGCATCGACTGTCCCAATGCCAGCACCATTGTGATCGAAGACGCGCCCCAGTTCGGGCTCACTCAGCTCCACCAGCTTCGGGGCCGGGTCGGCCGGGGCACCGAGCCGTCCCACTGTTTTTTGCTGGGCAAGCACAAGACGTCCGAAGGCAAGAAACGCATCGAGGTCATGTGCGCCACCAGCAGCGGGTTCGACATTGCCGAGGCCGACCTCGAACTGCGCGGCCCCGGCGAATTCCGCGGCGTGCGCCAGTCCGGCCTGAGCGACCTGCGTGTCGCCGACCTGATTCGCGACGTGCGCCTGCTCGATCAGGCCCGCCGCGAAGCCCAGGCCATTCTTCAGCGCGATCCCACTCTCTCCGCGCCCGAATACCAGGCCCTCGCCCGCCTTGCTCAACGCTACGACGGAATGGCCCTGTGAATCTGGCCCCGCGCGGCGGCCCAGCGCAAAGTTGTGGACCGGATGGACGCGATGGACAAGGTGGACGCCCCGGCCCTTGAACGACTTTGCAGGCGTCTCGCCTGCGCTACAAGATCGGCGTTCTTTTTCGTGGTAGTCCCACACCGGAAGAATAAGACCCCTTCACAATCGTTCAGGCAGGCACGTCCGTATCGTCCATATCGTCCATAGGGTCCACGTGGTCCACACGTCCACCGCCGATGACCACCATCCGCCGAACGGGGGACAGACATGTCCGTTGTCCGCCGCCGGGGCGCCTGCTATAGTGGGTCCGCGGGAAGGAGGGGCTTGCCATGCAACGGCCAACGGCAGTGACGGTATTTGGGGTTTTGAACATCGTTTTCGGGGTGATGGCGGTCACGTGTACGCCGTTTGCGCTCATCACAACCAAGTTTTCGCAACGTATGCTCGAGAACCTGCCTGAAACGTCGCGGATGGAGAATCCGGTCCAGGGGATGATGCAGTCTCCCGGTTTCATGACCTACACCTACGTGAGCACGGCGGTGGGCATGGCGGTGGGGGCTCTCCTGATTGCCGCGGGCATCGGCTTGCTGAAATTGCGACCGTGGGCGCGCCGGGTGTCGATCGGATATGCGGTGTACTGCTGGGTGGCTGCCGCTGCCGGGCAGGTGATCGCCTATTTTCTACTCTATGCCCCGATGCTGGAGACCCCCTCCCCCTCGGGCGAACCTGCAAGCGCCGTATTCGTGGGCTCCATTGTCGGCGCGGTCGTCGGCGCCTGCGTGTCGTTGGTCTATCCGACGATCCTGCTCATCTTCATGTTGCGGCCCGAGATCACGGCGGCCTTTCAACCCGGCTGGGGCACGCCGCCACCGGTTCCGCCGGGGTCGGAGTTCTGACCGCCCCCTTCCCCCAACAAAAAAGCCCCCTGGCGCCAGGGGGCTTTGTTTGCCTGCCGGTGTCGACGGCCTAGCGGGCCATCCAGAGCGTGTTGGCAATCAGCAATTGTTCGAGGCTGATCAGAAACTCGGGCTGGTCGTCCCGATTGCGGTTTCCCGGGCGGCTCGAATCCGGCGGCGGGACCGCGGCCTGTGCCGGTTTCGACACGGCGCGCTTGTTCCAGAACATGGGGGCTTCTTCCTTTCATCCGGCGCCATACCGGATTAAACAACGGGCGCGTTCCGAAAAGAACGCGCCCGACCTGGCTCTTGATTCGCTTTGCCTGCGTAAACGATGGGAACGGGTTGCCTATTCCCGGAATATGCGCACCGCGGGGGAGAGACTCAGCTCAGGAACCACGGATTCGCCTCGTACCACCGGACCGTTTTCCGCAGGGCCTCGGCGAGAGGCGTGCGGGCCCGAATACCGAGGGATGCGGCCAGGGCCGTGTCCGGCCACGCGTCAAGCGGCTCGCCCGGCCGTGTCGGCAGCGTGCCCGGACGGAGCAGCCCCGTCGCGTCCAGCGGCCCGGCAAGCAACTCCGCGAGTTCCCGGATGGCAACCGGGGGACAGGCCGGCGCGTTGAGCAGGGGCGGGAAGGCGTCCTCGCGGGCCGCGCGGGCCGCCGCGTCGAGAAGCAGCTCTGCCGCGTCTTCGACATACAGGAACGCCCGGCGCTGCTTGCCTTCCGTCATCGGGATGGTCTCTTTCCGCAGGGCTTTACCGATCAGCTCGGGCACGAACAGCGCCGGGGGCTGGCCCGGTCCGAACACGATCGGCAGCCGCAGCACGCACGCGCGAAGCGCATCGCGCCGCGTCGCCTCCATCACGCACTCTGTCGCCGCCAGTTTCCCCGCTCCGTATGCATTGATGGGATCACAGGGCTGGTCTTCGGTCCACGGCATGGGTGCCGCTCCGTATTCCATTTGCGAACCGGGCATGACCAGGACCGGGCGCTCGATTCCGGGCACCGCGAGCAGGGCGTCGACCAGGGATGCCGTCAGGGCGGCGTTTCCCGCGAAGACCCGGCTCCAGTCTTCCGTGCCCGCGTCCCGCTCGATGGAGCCCGCGCAGTGGACGACCACATCGGGCCGAAGCTCTCGCAGTATCTGGAGGGTGGCCTGCGGGTCCAGGAGGTCGACAGCACATACTTCCACGGCGGGGCCGTCCAGCGATTCGCGCACGCGCAGGGCCCGCGCGGACTCCGCCGCGATGTCCATTCCAGCGACGCGGGCGCCCCGGCGCTGCGCCGCTGCGGCGGTGTGGAGGCCAATGAACCCCTGGATGCCCGTAATCAAGACCGTTCGGCCGGCCAGGGAAGGACGCGGTGCACTCGACATGTCGCCTCCGGCCTATTCGGAATCGGCCCAGGGCAAGCCCTTGACCACCGCGTCCCGCGCGTAGCCCAGGATCTGGTCGTGGGTCTTGCCGCGCAGTCTCGCCGTATCGAACCCGGATTCGTGGGCCAGTTTGTACCAGGATACCGTCTGCTCAACGGTCGTCTTGAAATCCCAGACCGGCTGCCAGCCCAGGAAATGCCACGCCTTATCGATGGCGAGCTTCAAAAACCGCGCTTCGTGGACCGCCTCCTGGTCGGGGGAATGGGCCCAGGTTCCGCCGCCCCAGGCCGCTACGAGCGCGTCGCAGAGTTCCGCCACCGTGCGCTCCGACTCGCGGCCAGGGCCGAAATTCCACGAGCTGCGGCAGTCCGGCGCGTTGTTTTCGGACAGGAGCGCCGCGCCCACCTGAAGGTAGCCGGACAAGGGTTCGAGCACGTGCTGCCACGGGCGCACGGACAGCGGGTTGCGCACGGGGATCGGCTGCCCGTTCATCAAGGCGTTCATGGCGTCTACCAGGATGCGGTCGGCCGACCAGTCGCCGCCGCCGATCACGTTTCCGGCCCGGCAGCTTGCGAGCCGTACGGACGGCGCGCCTCCCGCGCCGGTATGGAACGAGCGGCGCCACGAGGCTGCGAGCAGTTCGGCCATGCCCTTGCTGGCGCTGTACACATCATGCCCGCCCATGGGCTCGTCTTCGCGATAGGCGGTGTAGGTTTCCCGGTTCTCGTAACACTTGTCCGAGGTGATGACCACCACGCCGCATGGCCGCTCGGGGCCGTACCCGACGCGGTCGACCGCGTGAAGCACGTGGGCCGTGCCCATGACGTTGGTGGCCAGCGTTTCGAGCGGGATTTCGTACGACAGGCGCACAATCGGCTGGGCGGCCAGGTGAAACACGAGATCCGGCCGGATGGACGCCACCCGCTCCGCCAGCGGCTCCGGCTCACGGATGTCCAGGATGGCGTGGTTCAGCCGCTCTTCCAGGCGCAGCAGGTCGAAAAGCGCCGGCTCGGTGTTCGGCGCCAGGGCGATCCCGTAGACCTCGGCGCCCAGGAGATCGAGCCACGTGGCCAGCCAGGACCCCTTGAAGCCGGTGTGTCCGGTGACCAGCACCTTCTTGCCGCGGTAAAAATCGCCAAAAGGCATGGGCCCCTTTCCTCCCTGCAATGACTGCCGCCGGCCGCGTCTTCGGCGCGGTCAGGCCTTTCTAAGCCACGGCGCGTCGCCGCGGCTCCACATCTCGTTCAACAGCGCGTATTCGCGGAACGTGTCCATGGGCATCCAGAAGCCGTCATGGCAATAGGTCATCATCTGGCCGTCGCGTGCGAGGCGCTGCAACGGTTCCCGCTCAAAGGTGCAGGTTTCGTCGTCACTCACATAGTCAAAGACCCCGGGCTCGCAGACGAAATAGCCGCCGTTGATATACCCTCCGGCGGCCTGGGGCTTCTCCTGAAACGACGTGACCTGGTTCCCCTCAACCACCAGCTCGCCGAACCGGGCCGGAGGCCGCACCGACGTAATCGTGATCAGTTTCCCATGCGACCGGTGAAAATCCACCAGTGCGGACACGTTAATGTCGCCGACGCCGTCGCCGTAGGTCAGCATGAACGGATGGTCGCCCACATGCCTCTGGATGCGCTTAATACGGCACCCGGTCATCGCTTCGAGCCCCGTCTCGGCCAGCGTCACGTTCCAGGGGGGCAGGGCGGCCGTGTCGCTGTACGCGACCGCGCCGTTCCGGGCCAGGTCGACGGTGATGTCGGCGGTCTGCGCGCGAAAATTCAGAAAATACTCCTTGATTTTCCAGCCCTTAAATCCGAGACACAGGATGAATTCCTGAAATCCGTGGAGGCTGTAGGTGTCCATGATGTGTTTCACCACGGGGTATTCGCCGATGGGAATCATCGGTTTGGGAATCTCGCTCGACACATCGCGGATGCGCGTGCCTTTTCCGCCACACAAGATCACGGTCTTCACGTTTACCCCCTGGTCAGGAACAGACGCCGGGATGGCGCCGCGTAAGTTGCGATCATCGCGCGTGTTCCATACTATACGCCGGTCTGGACGCGTTCAAGGATGCTTCCGCCGTGAAGGCCGGCGCTCACCATTCGGAAAGGGGTCATGGAACACACAACGGTCAAGGCGCTATACCCGGTTTTCTGTCTCAATAAAGGCGCGACACACGCCTGTTATTCCCTGTTGAACGCCATGCAGGACGAGGCCCTGGCCGTCGAGTACTGGTCCGCCCAGTTTGCCCCGCAGCTCACCGACGAATTTCTGCGCCCGGGCATTCCCCGCACCCTGTACCGGGCCCTGTGCGCTTTTCATCTGTACGATCGGCCGGCCGTGGCCGCCTGGAGCGCGCGACGCCTCGAACAGCGCTACCTCAGCAGCCTGCGTGACGGGGATATCGCCTACCTCTGGCCCTCCGTGTCGCTCGACCTCTACCGCGCCATCAAACAGCGGGGAATCACCCTGGTCGCCGAGCGGATCAACTGCCACCGGAAGACGTCCATGCGGGTCTTGCGCGAAGCCTACCAGAGACTGGGGTGGGCGCCCGAACACGGCATCCCCGAACGGGACCTGGCCACCGAAAACGAGAAGATGGCGCTGGCCGATTTCGTGTTCGCGCCCAGCAGCAATGTGGCCGAATCGCTGCTCGATGCGGGCGTCCCGGAGCGGAAACTGCTGCGTTCCAGCTACGGGTGGGAGCCCCGAAGGTTCCGCTTCGAAGACCGGGCCCCCTCCGAGCCCGCGTGTCCGACGTTTCTGTTTGTCGGGCGGGGATGCGTGCGAAAGGGCGTGCCCTGGCTGTTTGAAATGTGGGAGCGCGCGGGCGTCAACGCACGGCTCCTGCTCTTTCTGCTGGGCTCCCTGGAGGCGCCCGTGCTTCAGCACTACGGCCGCTGCCTGGAACGGGACGACGTCGTGAGCCCGGACGACACCCGCAACGTCAGCGAAGCGTACCGCAACGCCGACGTCTTCATATTCCCGACCCACGAAGAGGGTAGTCCCCTGGTCAGCTACGAAGCCCTGGCGTGGGGTCTGCCCTGCCTGGTAAGCCCCATGGGGGGCGGCGAGATCATCCGCGACGGCGTGGAAGGCTTCGTTATGGACCCTTATGACGTCGATCTCTGGGCGGAGCGCATCCGGCAACTCGCACAGGACCGGGTACTGCGCGAGACCATGGCCCGCGCCGCGCGCGAGCGCGCCGCGACCTATACCTGGGATCGCGTGGGGATTCACCGGCGCGAACTGCTGCGTTCCAGGGTCATAAGTGGCTGACAAAAAACGAATTACGCCATGTGGGCCGGTTTTCGCGCGATCCCGGCGCAGGGTTCAAGTTGACAGTAGGCATAATCGCTCCTACAATATGAGGGCAGATTGAGGTGTCCGGTCAGGACATCAGGAGCGGTGCATGAAAGAATCCCTAATCGAATTGGTCGATGTCATCTTAAAGCGTATCCAGGAACAGCCGGAACGGGCCAGGTCAGAGTCAGGACTTCGTAAGTGGCTTGTCGGACAAGGATATAAGAAACGCGATATCGATGCGGCCATGAAGCTCGTGGGGGCGCGGATTGTCCCCTGCAACAGCATTCACCAGTCGCAACGGGCTCCGGTGCGCGCGCTGGCGGAGATCGAGTTTCACAAGATGACGTCCGAGGCGCGCGACGCCCTCAGCCGTCTCGAGTACTACAGCCTGATTTCTCCGCAGGAACGTGAAGCCATCCTCGAAAACGTGGTGCAATTCGACGGTCGGGTCGGCCTGGACGAACTGGACTATCTGCTGTCCTGGATCGTGTGCGGCAATCGCGATTTCGAGTCCCAACAGACGATTTACAGCGTCATGGAAGGCCAGGCGGATAGCTTCCATTGACCCGTGGGCAATAGGATTTGCGTGACGCCCTTCCCGGCGCCGGGAAGTGGCGTCGTTCTTTGATCGGGAGTCGTGTATGCCAAAGTATCTGGTCGTCGTCGAGTCTCCTGCTAAAGCCAGAACCATCAACAAGTTTCTGGGGCCGGGCTATGTGGTGAAAGCCAGCTACGGCCACGTTCGCGATCTGCCCAAGAACAGCCTGGGCGTGGACATCGAGAAGAATTTCGAACCCAAATACGTTCAGCTTAAGGACTCGCGCAAGGCGGTCAAGGAGTTGCAGGAGGCCGCGAAGAAGTGCGACCGCATCCTGCTGGCCACCGACCCGGACCGCGAAGGCG
>DDYW01000027.1 GCA_002348185.1 Candidatus Hydrogenedentes bacterium UBA2224
AGGCTTGCCCCAGTTACGCTTTCGTCTTGCACCCCAGCGTGCGCCATCCCGACAGGGACTTGAGACCCGCTGGAATCGATATCCGCAATAGCGTCCAGCCCGAACGGAGACCCGGATAAAGAAAGCCCAGAAGCTGATGCACGCGGCCCAAATATCGACACGACAAAACCGTCTCGTTGAATGTCTATTCCAGACAATACCGCAGATGTAGAAGATGAACCACTAGATGCAAATTTATAATCAACGTTGTCAGAGCCAACAAATTCCCTATTATATACACAATATACACCAATAGACAGCGATTTAACATTCCGGTCAAACGAGATAGAGACGGATGCTGGACCACCTGTAGGAAGATGTATATGCGACATACCAACGGTTATAACATTAGACCCGCCAACATTTGATGCGGATTGCCGAATTGTCGCACCTGAACCATCTACGGTTATTCCACCGAATACATACGCCGACGTTGACTCTACGAAATACGTAAATATTAGCTCCCGGTCTGGTGAAGCTTGACCTATATTAACTCCAGAAAAGGTTTTGCTGCTGAATGGAGACACACTATTATCTTGAAGCAAATACCCAAGAAATTCAATCCTTGGGCGCCCGCCGCCATGCCAAAAACAAAACCGGCTCATGCGACCAAGGCCCCATCAAGCGCCCACGTATTCGTCCCGACCTTGAGCAATGTGGCAAACCGAAGTGATTCCAGCCCGTACTTGCTGTTGTAACTCTCGATCGTCACGCCGGAGCCGGGGGCGAAGGTGAGCTTCCCACCTCCCGAGCACCGCACGTCGACCTGCGTCCCCACATCAAAGGCCACTGAGGCATTGGGCGGAACCGTGAGCGTTTTGGCGCTGGCGTTGGTCATGTGCACCACATTTCCAGCATCCACGAGGGCGAGCGTTTGCGAGGTGCCAGTGTAGGCGTTGATCGTCCGGACGATGTTGGACTTCGTGTCGTCCAGCGCGTCGATATCGGCCTGTAGCGCGGTCTCCGCGTCCGAGAGGGCCGTGGTCTGATCCGCGAGGGACTGCGTCACCGACGCCTGATAGGTCTCGAAATCGGTCTGATTGGCCTTGGTCCCGATCTGCTTATTGAAATCCTCATAGCGGACGGCGGCCTTGCCCTGATTGCCCTGCCGGCGGGTGCCGGCGAGGATTTCGAGCTGCTCCTGAAGGACGTTGCTGTTTGCCATCACATGGCCTTCAGTTCGTCAACCGTCGTCGCCATGGCGATCTGCGAGATATCCACGTCCCCGAATGCGTCGATTTCCCACTGCCGCGCCTTGAAACCCGCAGGAAGGCGCTTCACCTTGTTTGCCTCCGAGATGGTCGCGACCTTCACCCCATCAGCGTAGACGCCAACGGCAATCGTGCTCGCCCCGGCGTTCGGGATGGGCGTGAGGATATCCCCGCCCACCGGGACAACCCCCACCATGTCGGACGCCAGGTCACCGGAGATGGACCCGGCCGCGATCAGAACCTCATTCGCTGCCGCAATGGCAGCGATTTCAGCGTCAAGGGCCGCCGCCTCTTCCGAGGAGAGCCCGCCAGACGCATCCACGAGGATTGCCGCGAAGTTCTGCGGCGCGCCAAGGATGAACTGTTTCGAGCGCCAATATTGCTTGGCCCTGACGCCCCCAGGGGGGTCAAACCGGAAGATGGTTTCGGCTTCCGGCTCAACAAAATACAGCGCCCCCTCCTCAACGTCGTAGTACCATGCCGAGGCATAGACATCGGAGCGGATCAGAAACGCGGTAGAACCAGAGGTGTCCACCAGAATAGAGCCGGTGATTGCCTGACTGTTGTCATCAACTGAATTGTACGATGCGACCCACCGCCCCGCAAGTTGGCCCGCGCACATGGTGCCGGGATTGAGCTTGCGCCATTCGTCCGGACTGAACAGGTTGGAGGAGATCAGCCCGATAGAGCCGTTCGACTTCACCGCCACAAGCCCCTCATGGGAGGGGTAGACGATGGAATAGCCGAGGTCGATCACGCCGCGCGCATTGATGCAGGGATAGTTCGCCTCGATCTTGTCCATCGTCATGCTTTCCGGCGTGGTGCCGGTGACGAAATAGGGGTGCCCCTTGGTCAGCACCGCGAGAGAGGTTCCGATCGCCCCGAGGGCGACAATCTCGGTGTCCGTGGTCAGGACGTAGGTTTCCGGCCACGCATGGGGCCGCCACGGCTCACTGAAGTACAGGTCTTTCCCGGAGAACGCCGCCATCATGCCGTTGGGCATGGCCGTGAGGCCGGACAAGGTGTCCACCGGAGGCGTCCAGTAGCGCGAGGGCAGAACCTCCTCGAAAGCGTCAACCGCAATGCTGTCCACATAGGAGGACGTGGAGGCAGAGCGCTCCGCGATGAAGTAGAGGTCGGTCCCGGTGCTTCCGGTCTGGCTGCGATAGATCCGCTGGTGCGTGATGTTCCGGCCCGAAGGGGTGGACGCGAACCCCGTCAGGGTCACGGTCTGCCCCGCCTGCCAATCCACCTCCGCAGAGGCTGGGCTGGGCTCCGATTCCTCGCCGAAGCCCGTCACCCAAGTATAGACGTAGATCCGGGTGTAGACGTTGCCCGTCCCCGACCCGCTGGGGGTGCCCGTGAGGGCGCCGGAAGGCGCAGCAAGAGCCAGAGGGTAGACCGTAGACGACACCCGCATCTTGGGGACGCCGTCACCCGTGTAATAGAGGCGATTCTGCGCAACCGGGCCTTCCGCAAGGTGCACGTGATCCTCGAACCCAAGCCACGTATCGCCGAACTTGTAGATCGTCAGATAGGAGGCGGTAGGGGCCGAAAGCGAGGACACCGACGACGGCTCATAGTAGGGCGAAAGCCCGCCATCATCCAGGCGCGTGTTGAAGGCGGATTGCGCCGCCGTATCCGGCAGAAGCCGAGGGATGATGCGAGGCTGTTCACCGGAGAACGCGGTGAGCTTCAATGCCGGCATCGGTTAATCCCCAACTGGCGCGATGCCGCGCATCTTGGCCTCTTCCGTCGCCATGTAGCGCCGCGCGATTTCAGGCGTGATGTATCGGTTTGCGCCCATGCGGCGCCACATGTCGTTCGCGGCCTCGGCAAAGGCTTCCGCCCTCCCCCGCCCATCAGCCGTCGCCGCGGCGCCCCATACAGGCTCGGAGCCCATGACTTCGTCCGGTGACATGTTGCGGCCGTAGTTCTGCCAATCCCGGTCCTGCCTCGAAAGCGGTTCAGGGATCATATCGCGCACCTGCTGCTGCGAGACGTTGGCATTGGACGGCGAGGGCGGAGCGGCCTCCGTGAGAGAGACGCCGCCGCGCCGAATAGCTGGCATCGCCGCCATGGCCGGGATAAACTCGGTTCCGGCGTTCACCAGCCCATAGCCGGCGTCAATCGCCGCATCCCGGTAGCGCCCATCCTTCAGGGCCTGCCCCATGCGGCCGAAGTCCTGCTGGCCTTCCACCAGCCCCGCGCCGGGGAGCATCGACGTTGCAGCCTCCGCCGCCGGCTTGGCGTACTGGAACGGGTCAGTCGCTTCCCGCACCGCCTTCGCGCCGCGGGACAGTCCCTCATAGGAGTTGCGGAGATACCGCCCCAACCCGGTATCCCAGAAGCCGGAGCCTTCCGGAGCGCCCGACACGTCGTCGCGCTTCAGGTCGCGGTTGCTGCGCTGCCCTCGCGCGTTGAACGCCGCCATGACCGGTGCGTCAACCTTGTCCGCCCGCACATAGACCGTCTCGCCGTCGTTCCGAGTGACCGGGACAAGCTGATATCCACCAGTCGCGGTGACGGGATCGGCCATAGGTCACACCCCCGCATAGACGATGAAGTTGCAGACGATCGAGGGTGGCATGTTGTTGTGCGCCTGCCCCCCACCGATGCTGTCTTCCGTGACCGTGATGGCGGGCGTTTCTTCGCTTGTATCAATCGGCCCCACACCGGTCGCAAGACCGGAGCCATTCGTCTGCACCGCAATGGATCGGCTGATCGGAACCGTGTGATGGTGGGCTTCCTGCGTCGCGGCGACGTTGTGCTTATGCGCGGGGATCTGCGTCGTGTTCAGCGTGACGTTCTGCGCGCCGCCGGTCGCGCCCAGCGTCGCCCCATCAATGCCACTGCCAGCCGTCGTGACCCGGCCGGCGGCAGTGACGCCGCCCATGTTATCCTTGCCGACGCCCACCCGGCCGCGCCGATCAGGGACATTGAAGGTCGTGGTGCCGTTGCCAGATGCGCTAGGAGAGCCAAGGGCGGCAAAAAGGAGCGCATAGGTGCTGCGAGACACCTCGGCATTGTTCGCCCACAGGAACCGCGCCGGAAGCGTCGCGCCATGGAACTCCAGGCAGCAGCCTATCGGGATCGGAACGAAGTCCTGGACCCATTCCGTCGTCGCGACCTGA
>DDYW01000205.1:0-3757 GCA_002348185.1 Candidatus Hydrogenedentes bacterium UBA2224
AAATCGGTGGCCCCATTGAAGCATGGCGCGGCGCGTTTTGGGGACTCAGCAACAGCGCCATTTCCACCGATGAAAATCGGTGGCCCCATTGAAGCTCATCTGCACCGATTCCCTCTCGGCAGAACTTCGCTAATTTCCACCGATGAAAATCGGTGGCCCCATTGAAGCGAGTTGCACCAGTTGACGGAAGTGGCAGAGAAGAATTATTTCCACCGATGAAAATCGGTGGCCCCATTGAAGCCTCTTCCTCCAGGGCGGCCGCGAAAGCTTCGATCCCATTTCCACCGATGAAAATCGGTGGCCCCATTGAAGCACGTTTGGCGCGATCATGAGTTTGGCGCCCGAGGTGCATTTCCACCGATGAAAATCGGTGGCCCCATTGAAGCCTCGCGGCATCTCGGGGTGAGTTTGACGCGTTGAGGGATTTCCACCGATGAAAATCGGTGGCCCCATTGAAGCTTTTGATGCTCCGGGGTAAATCTTGCGGTATGCGTAATTTCCACCGATGAAAATCGGTGGCCCCATTGAAGCCAGCAATGCCACGACTGCCGGGTCAAGGTATTCGTATTTCCACCGATGAAAATCGGTGGCCCCATTGAAGCCAATGGTATACTTGATCGCGAAAACAACACCATGTAATTTCCACCGATGAAAATCGGTGGCCCCATTGAAGCCACGTCGCCGCTCGCGTAGAAGAACGTCGCCTCGCCAATTTCCACCGATGAAAATCGGTGGCCCCATTGAAGCATGCGTTCCTCCCATTGGGGGCGGCCGCAGCCGCCCCCATTTCCACCGATGAAAATCGGTGGCCCCATTGAAGCAGAGTATGATCCTTCATGACTCATCTTCGTTACCATATTTCCACCGATGAAAATCGGTGGCCCCATTGAAGCGAGCAGCTACCGACGCATACCGAGACAAGGCCGCCTGAAATTTCCACCGATGAAAATCGGTGGCCCCATTGAAGCATATAGGCCGGCGGCAAACATCCGCTAGCGCGGCGTAATTTCCACCGATGAAAATCGGTGGCCCCATTGAAGCCGGTGTACATGCTGGCGAAGCACCCCGAGATTCCGATTTCCACCGATGAAAATCGGTGGCCCCATTGAAGCTCTATCAGATCTTGCGTGCAGTCGGTCATATCGGACATTTCCACCGATGAAAATCGGTGGCCCCATTGAAGCCGCACGGCGCTGGAGACGGAAGACGGCAAGTACACATTTCCACCGATGAAAATCGGTGGCCCCATTGAAGCGATGTGCAGCCCGGCGTCGGGCCGTCGGGCCGTCGGGATTTCCACCGATGAAAATCGGTGGCCCCATTGAAGCACACACCCGCGCGGAATCGTCACCCGTGAGCAGTCGGAATTTCCACCGATGAAAATCGGTGGCCCCATTGAAGCAGAAGCGCCACACCAAACCCAAACACGCCACCACCTCATTTCCACCGATGAAAATCGGTGGCCCCATTGAAGCGTACCCATATCAGCGACGCCTGCTTTACGGCCTTAAATTTCCACCGATGAAAATCGGTGGCCCCATTGAAGCATTGAGTGGTCCGTTGCGCACCCCGACTTGTTTTAACCATTTCCACCGATGAAAATCGGTGGCCCCATTGAAGCGTGTGGATGTCTGGACGGACCCGGGTCACCAATGGTCATTTCCACCGATGAAAATCGGTGGCCCCATTGAAGCTCGAGTTGACGGCGGCCTCGTTCACGTGTTCGGCGAATTTCCACCGATGAAAATCGGTGGCCCCATTGAAGCACCCGGCGGGCCAGTAGCAGCTGCATCGCGGCGGCCTATTTCCACCGATGAAAATCGGTGGCCCCATTGAAGCTTGGACCCCGGAGCGGATATTTGTTCTGCGGCCTCTGATTTCCACCGATGAAAATCGGTGGCCCCATTGAAGCATCGTATTCACAGACGGTGATGGGAGCTTCCCCGATAGATTTCCACCGATGAAAATCGGTGGCCCCATTGAAGCGGTGGCCATTGCCGCGAGTTCTATTCGGTGGCACAGCAATTTCCACCGATGAAAATCGGTGGCCCCATTGAAGCGTCCACGCGGTCAATGAGCACGTCTTCGCTCGTGATGATTTCCACCGATGAAAATCGGTGGCCCCATTGAAGCGAGATCACGTTTGCCCCGGACCCCAAAGTCAGTGTAATTTCCACCGATGAAAATCGGTGGCCCCATTGAAGCGGGACAGACAAGAGCGAACGTGACTTGCGTGATATCGTATTTCCACCGATGAAAATCGGTGGCCCCATTGAAGCTTCGCCCAGGCTAGCGTGGGCGACTTCCACTTTTCCCATTTCCACCGATGAAAATCGGTGGCCCCATTGAAGCCATTTGCGCATGAACTGCCGCCGGAAGTCACCGAGATATTTCCACCGATGAAAATCGGTGGCCCCATTGAAGCACCATAAGCTCGACCTTTTCTCGCGACCCGACGGCCTATTTCCACCGATGAAAATCGGTGGCCCCATTGAAGCAAGGGATTGCCGGGGATAGTTCACGGTCAGGCGGAAATTTCCACCGATGAAAATCGGTGGCCCCATTGAAGCCCCAACAGCCTGCCAGAATGTGATACACTATGGATAATTTCCACCGATGAAAATCGGTGGCCCCATTGAAGCATCTCAGACTGCACGACCTATATGAGCGAGGTTACGCAATTTCCACCGATGAAAATCGGTGGCCCCATTGAAGCTGCCGATACCGGGCATGCCGGCGAGCAATACCGGTTATTTCCACCGATGAAAATCGGTGGCCCCATTGAAGCGCAATCGCATTCAGGAACCGGAGCGCGCGCACGGTGATTTCCACCGATGAAAATCGGTGGCCCCATTGAAGCAGCTCGTTCTCGACGCCGGGCTGGTACTCGGAGAGGGTCTTTCCACCGATGAAAATCGGTGGCCCCATTGAAGCAGCGTGGACTTCAGCAAATCCTGTATCTGTGCGTCGATTTCCACCGATGAAAATCGGTGGCCCCATTGAAGCTCAGTTTTAGGACGCCTAAAATGGCCCGCTTTACTATATTTCCACCGATGAAAATCGGTGGCCCCATTGAAGCTTCCGGTTCAGGCTCCGGGATGCGCGTTCTGGCAAATTTCCACCGATGAAAATCGGTGGCCCCATTGAAGCGCCGAGGCCAGGGAGTTCACCCCGGAGCCTGACGCCATTTCCACCGATGAAAATCGGTGGCCCCATTGAAGCTGGTAACTACGTCCATGATAGTTCCTTAAGGCCCCGGGATTTCCACCGATGAAAATCGGTGGCCCCATTGAAGCCAGGATCTGCCCAACCCAGACACTTGCATCATGGATATTTCCACCGATGAAAATCGGTGGCCCCATTGAAGCGGAGGAAGACCGACCCGGAACCTGGCAGAACAGGGTATTTCCACCGATGAAAATCGGTGGCCCCATTGAAGCGCCACGGTCGCGTCCGCGGGAAACCACGCGCTCACGGTATTTCCACCGATGAAAATTGGTGGCCCCATTGAAGCCCGTAGGGTGTGCCTTCCAGCGCGGTGTACGTCGCCGTCATTTCCACCGATGAAAATCGGTGGCCCCATTGAAGCAGTAGTTAAGTGCGACAGCGCGCTTATATAAGTTTATTTCCACCGATGAAAATCGGTGGCCCCAGCCCCCCCGCGCGGGGTAAAGAAAAAGGACTTACGCGTTCGTGCGTAAGTCCTTGATTTCGTTGGTGGGCCGCGAGGGATTCGAACCCCCGACCTTGGGATTAA
>DDYW01000205.1:3798-26926 GCA_002348185.1 Candidatus Hydrogenedentes bacterium UBA2224
AGGTTGCACTCTACCACTGAGTTACTCCCGCTCAATGAGAGCAGGCAGATTTTAGCATACGCGCAGGGACGTGTCAACAAAACGGAGCACACGAAACGGGCACACACCAGTCGGCCCGGTGGCGTGGGCGAACGCAGCGGCGGGTATACGGCGGAGGGGCAACGCGCGGCGCGATGTGGCGCGGGTCTGGAAGCATGCGGCGGTGCTGCGTTGGGAGGGGCGGAACGGGTACAGCGGGGCTCAGGCGATACGGTGCGGCCGGGTTGGGCTCGCGGGTTTCGTCGAGACACTATCGGGGGGGGCTATTTGCCCTCGCCGTTTCGGTCGGACGCGGTGACGCGTCCTTCGGTGACGGCGTCCTGGAGGATGCGCTTCATCAGGGGCGGGCAGCCGTTACATCGGCGCTGGGCGGCAGCGTCTCCCCGGGGGATCGTGCGGGGGATGTGTTCGTCGCTCATGACGGCGTCGAGCTCTTTCTCGAAACAATGGCCCATGGCGTATTTCTTGTTTCCGTAGACGTAGCCGCAGGCATACATCTTTCCGGTCGGCCCGACGCAGGTCATCCCTTCGGGGATGGTGCAGTTTCCGGCCATGGTCTGGCGGCCGTCGCAGTCGGCGATGTACACGCGAATGCCCAGTTCGCGGGGGACGGACATTTGCTCGGCGAGCTCGGCGTCTACGAACAGGCCGAACAGGTCCTGATCGAGCGCGGCGAGTTTTTTGATTTCGCCCGCAGTGAGGGGTTGGTGGTAGACGTGCAGCCCCACGAGCATGCCGTGGGTCTCCTGGGCCCACGAACACATGGCGAGAATCTCGGGGTGGTTGTCGAGTCCCTGGCCCGCACTGACGACCACGCACTCGGTGCCCAGGGCGGCGGATTCGTCGAGGATGCTCAGCCATTCGTCGGCGGCGAGTGTCCGGTCGTTGGAGACATCCCCCTGGGCGAACTCGCTCTCGACCGGCGAGACGTAGATCCAGAGGTATTGCATGCGCTCGGGGTCCGCGCCGTTGCCGTGCTCTCGGGCGAGGCATCTTACCTGCCGCGCGATGTCCTGGGGCAATGAAAAAGGATTGGTCTTGTCGTAAATGGTATCCCAGCGTTTTTTGGAAGCCACCGTGCTCACCTCGCCATACATGCTATTGCGCTGCGTTGTTCTTGATACAATGAAACTGACGGCCCGGTCCGAAGCATCGGCCCACTGCATTTTCACCGTCACTGCCCCCGCAAATCACGGTGTTTCGGAACGCGCACAACCCGATTGACTAAACGTCAGGCCCAATTGAGTCAACAAACCGCCCTGCGTATTCAATTCCCGCACTTTGCATCAGAGGCGATTCAACTGCACCTGGATAGAACGTTTTGTGCAAAAAAACCTTCCCCACCCCGTCATTTTGCACAGTTTAAATTGTATCCACCCGCGCGGCGCGGCACAACTCGGGGGCATCGTAGGTCAACCCGGAGCGTTTTGTCAACCGCGTGCGTTTTCCTAACCCCTTGTCTTTGTGGACATTCGGCACATCGCCCACAGGCGATCCGGCCGGTCGCCGGGCCTCGTCACGGTTTTGCGGCATTCTTCCCCACCGCTTCCAGATACTGGGCAAAGTGCTCGGCGACTTTTCCGGAGGCAGCATCGCCCCGGTGCACGTAGAGGCGGTACCGGAGTTCGAAGCTGTCGTTGGGGTTCAGCGTCAGCGTTTCGTTATGCGGATAGGAGGCGCCGAGAAATCCGTAATGCCGGAACAGCCATCCCGGATGGGGATAGCCGGGATTCCCGGGATGCTGGAAGATGGCGACGCCGGACACCGGGCCGTTGGGGCCGCCGGTCGAGGTGCAATCGGCCCAGGGGGTGTCGTATTCGGTCTGGTCGGCGTCGATGCCGCCCCGCGCCGTGGTGAACTGCATGGGTTTTCGGGCCTTGTCGGGGCGGTAACAGAGTCCGCCGTAGCCTTTGTTTTGCTCGGTGGCCCCGCGAATGGTCACGATCTCGCCGGAGACATTCGTGAACTTCAGGTAGACATCGATGGCGCGGCCCGCCTCATCCGAGCGGTGCACCACGAACTCAACATGCTCGCGCACCTTGGGTTCGGGATCGTCGTCAAACACCCAGAGGTTTTCGACGGCGATCGTGGCGGCGTCCTTCGTGGTTTCGCGCGTCACCCACCGGTCGAAGACCTGCCGCACGCCATCGACCAGCCACACATCCATGGGCCGTTCGCCCGCGGTGCATCGGGGCCAGGTCCAGAAGACTCCGCGATGGTGGTAATGGTCGTCCGGAAAATCCTGCGTCAACACATCGCCGTCCAGACCATAGAGCGGGTGAATGTAGCTCATGCGCCGGAATTTTGCGTCCACCCCCTCGGGCGGCTCCACGAAGGTGTAGCGGTATGCCAGCACCGGCGTGTCCTCCTCGAACAGGTCGAGGGATTGGCCGGTGTCGTCGAGCCAGAACCCCTCCGCGGGCGCCTTCGCCGCCAAGCGCGGCTGGGCGTCCGGTTCCCCCGGGCCGGTCTGGCACGAAACCATCAGCCCCGTCAACACTCCGATCGCAATCACCCCGGCGACTCTCATTCGTGGCTCCCTCTTGGTAGAAACGCGTGAGGCGACAGTCTATCACATGCGCGTGGCGCAAGAGCGGGTCCTGCGCATACCGCGCCGCGGTGCGTGTTACTCCTCGACCGGCGTTTCGACAAAGAACCGCCGGTGGGCGCCGTTCAGGGGCGTGTCATGCATGTTGATCGAGGCAAAGGTGAGGGCCACGAGAAGCAGCGCGACACACGCGATGGTGCAGAGCCACTGCAGTCCGCTTTCCGGCCGTTCCATCACCGCATGGTGCTGGTCTTTTCGGCCCCAGATGATCCACAGTGCCAGAAGCACCAGAAGAATCGGCACGTAGGCCGTGTGGGAAATGCCGAAATCGATCGGCTTGTAAAACAGGCCGGCGGTGATGTACGAGAACAGCGTATACAGGGTCAGATAACCGAAAAACATGCCCGGCACCACGGCGACGGTCAGCGTGGACTTCCGTTCTCCATAACGCTGCCAAGAAAGCAGTTCCCCAACGGCCAGAAGGGCCGCGAGCACCCATGCGAAGATCTTCTGCCGGATCACAAACCCTACAACGTCGGCGATCTGCAGCGATTCCGCCAGGCTGGTCAGTTTGTCGGCGCGCACCGCCATGAGGTGGTTCACAAACGGAATGGCCACAAACAGAAACAGCAGCGCGAGCCAGTTGGCCGGCCGCGACGGCGCGATGGATGCGGGCCACGTCCGGGTAACCACGGCATACGCCATTCCCAGTCCGCCGCAGAAACCCAGCGTGAACTCCATCACGTTCCACCAGTTGTACGCGATATCCAGAGAGGAACCCATCACCTGCAGGAAATTTCCGACAGCGAATCCCAGCCCGCCGCCCAGGGCGCTGTAGGCCGCCACCCGCATTGCCCGGCCGTAACCCTCGCGGTACAGGTACCAGGCGAGCGCGACCGAGGCGCCAAGACACGCCGCCCACAGTTCCGAGCGCGGCGGGGTCATGCGCCATTCGAACTGGTAGATGAGGAGCCCCCAGGCGAGCCAGGCCCCGGCCACCATCTCGGCGATCAGTCCGGCCCATTGGGGCTTGTGGTCGTCGGCCGACTCGAGCCCGAGTCCAAACAGCCCGCCGCCGAGAAAGCCATAGAGCCCCCCGATCACGGCCAGCATCGAGAAGCCGTAAATCACGTCGATGACTTCGTTGCCCCGGCAGTAGCCAATGACGATTCCATAGCTCATGATCCCGCCGGCGCCCCAGCCGATGGCGCACAGCGCCGCCAGCGCGGGGGCACGGCGCATCCAGCGCGGGTCGCGCATGCCGACCAGCAGCGCCAGCCCCCCGCAGCCGCCGGCCCACGCGGCGCCCCACTCATGCCCGAAATGGCCGCGAATCGCCCACGCCAAACCCAGCGCCAACGCGGTGAACAGCATTACATATCCCTTGCGCATCGTCATCCTTTCATGCGGAATGCGTTGACCGTTCCGCAAGATCCCGGAGTTTGTCCTCGTCCACGTCAATGCCAAGCCCGGGGCCCGTCGGGAGCCTCAGTTTGCCCTGCTCCACCCGCAACGGCCTGGCCAGCACACTCTCGCCCAGGAACTGCGGTCCGTTCAAGGCCGCGGGATACCGGAGCCCGTGCGCGCCATAGAGGAGCGCCGACGCCGCCAGGGCAATGTCCGGCTCGGTCAGGCCGCTTCCCAGAAACAGGAGCCCGGCGTCTTCCAGCAGGGCGATTTCGCGCCGTGCGGGCAACAACCCGGCGCACCGCGCCGGCTTCATGGCCACGCCGTCACAGCATTCCAGTTTGATGAACTCGACCAGGTCGTCGGGCGACACCACCCCTTCGTCAAGAATGATGGGCACCGCTCCCTGCCGCCGGAGGGCCTGGTAGCCGGTAATCCGGTTGGCCGGCAACGGCTGTTCAAACACGTCGAGGCCGGCGTCCGCGAGCTTCGGCGCCAGCGCCAGCGCCGTTGTCGCGTCATACGCCCCATTGGCGTCGCCCCACAGAAACCCTGTCGGCGCGAGACGCTTCACGATGCGGCACATCTCCAGATCGAAGGCGGGGTCGGGACCCAGCTTGACGTTGAAATGCTCGTAGCCGGCCTCCCGGCCCTTCCCGATGAGCGCCTCGATCTCATCCAGGGTCCTGGGATTGAGCGTCCAGCTCAACGTCAAGGTGTCCGGCAGGGTCCGCCCCCACAATTCCGGAAGGGTGCAGTTCAGCGCCTTGCCGATCAGGTCGTGGAGGGCGGTATCTACGCCGGCTTTCGCGATGGGCGCGCCGGTGGAAAATGAATTGGCGATCTCCCGGTTCATCGCGGCGTGAAGCGCATTCAGATCGAACGGGTTCTGGCCCAGCAGCACCGGCCGCAGGTACCGCTCGATGGTCGTGGTCACGCTCTCCAGGGTCTCATAGCTCCATCGCGGGCTTGGGATGCTCTCCCCCCACCCCACCGTGCCGTCGTCGGCCGTGATCTTCACCACGGCGGACGCGCGTCCGTACCCCGTCGGCCCTTCGAAGAACTTGAACCGCATCACGGTGGGATACCACACCGGGATCACCTCGATGCCGGCGATGGTCAACGACGGCGCCGCGCCGGCCAGCGCGTCACGCGCCAGCGTGAACCCGGCCAGTCCCCCCGATAGCGCCTTCAGAAATCCTCGCCGCGTGGTCTTCATACTTCAGGCGGGCCCCTCCGTCTCCTCCGCCGCCGTGCGGATGATGGCCAGTTCGTCTTCGCTCAGGTCCAGGTCCGCCGCGGCCGCGTTCTCCTCCACCTGTGACGCATTCCTCGCGCCCGCGATCACCGTGGTGATGCCCGGTTGCGACAACGTCCAGCTCAGCATCACCTGGGCGAGCGTCGCGCGGTGTCCGTCGGCAATCGGCCGGACCTTCTCCAGCATATCGAGAACGCGCCTGCGGTTTTCAGGCGAAAACCAGCGGTTCCTGCTGCGGCCGTCCGTCTGGGGAAACTGCCGGTCCAGGGTCACCTTGCCCGTCAACAGGCCCTGAGCCAGCGGACTGTATGCCAGGACCCCGAGGTCATGAGTCCGGCAGAACGGGAGGATGTCCCGCTCGATGTCTCGGCGCAGGGCGTTGTAGGGCGACTGGCTGCTCACGATGCGCCCGCAACGCAGACACTCCTCCATCAGCCCGGCAGGGAAGTTGCTCACCCCGAAATAGCGGATCTTGCCCGCTTCCTGGAGTTTGAGCAGGGCGCCGATGGTCTCCTCCACCGGCGTGCCGGTTTCATCGGGCCAGTGGCACTGGTACAGATCGATACAATCCGTCCCGAGGCGCGTGAGGCTGGCCTCACACTCTTCCCTGATGGAATCCGCTTTGAGGACGTGCGTGATGGCTCCCACGTCTCCCTTGCCGGTGGCCGGGTCAAACGTGATCTCCTCGCCGGAAAGTCCCCAGCGCGAACCGCACTTGGTGGCAAGCAGCACCCGGTCGCGCAGGCCGCGAATGGCCTTCCCGACCACCCGCTCGCTGTGTCCCATTCCGTAAATCGCCGCGGTATCAATGCAGGTGATCCCCGCGTCCACCGCGTGGCGGATGGCCTCCACGGCTGCCTGGTCATCCGTGCCGCCCCACCAGAAGCCCCCGATGGCCCAGGCGCCGAATGTGACCGTCGGAACGTGCAGCTCGCTGTCTCCCAACTGCCGGTATTTCATTCAGTGCATCCCCACCGGGTGCAACCCCTCAAAGCGTTGTTCCAAAACAACTTGAACCGCAAATACCCAACGAGAAACAGCCGCGGCATGCAGATTACGCCGCGCTCCTCAGGCGCAGGCCCGCCGTTACGGCCGCTTCCATCGCCCGCAGAATGCGCCTCGGAGAGCCATGCCCTCGCCCGTGCGTGCACCTCCCGAAAAAGAGATGCCCGCTTACCGGCTTTAAGGTATAATGGATTCGATTGGGAAAGGCAAGACCCGCGTCACTGGCTTACGGGCCAGAGAGACCTTGCTGAAGCACGGACGGATTTGCTAAAGTTGATGCGTATTCAAAGTTTCCCTGCCGTGTTCGAGGGATAGGGCGAAAATTGTACCTTAGAAATTGAACCGGGAGCCCGATATCTGAGTAGCTGACGACATGCCCCCTCGACGGGGAAGCCGGAAGGCTGCCGTGAGGGCACCCCCTTAGTGGGTGAGGTTCAATTTTTCGTCCCGTCTACGGCACAGTGCGGGGAAGTAAAGAAGCGGGATTCTCGTAATCCCGCTTTTTCCATTTCACCGGGCGGCGCGTCACCGGCCCGCGTGGTCCGGACATGGCCAGGAGACACGCCATCCCGCCGCTTCGGACTGCCAGAACGGCAGCTTTTGTCCGCTACGACGGGAATCCGGCACCGTCCGGCCCACTTCGTTCCCCCCTCAGTCAACAGATAATTGTCACAAAAACCGCTTTTTTCGGGGTTTTTCACCTTGGATACCCCACGTGGCACGAGCTTTGCGTTTCGTAAATGTGCGCATTTGGAGGCTTTTGCCCCGGCGTTGCCTTCTGGGGATAAATGCTTTCCAAAAGTTAAGAGTTGACAAAGTTTCGCAGTTTTGGTAGTATCTACTGTAGGAAGAAGCGGAATCCAGGTCGCTGTGTGCCCAGCACACCACTTGCCAGGTTCAGGGGAGCTTGCCGCGGCAATGGGCACGCAAACGCCTCGAAAGTGGGGTATCAAGGCCAATGCTGTTTTCCAAGCCGAGTAAAGCCATTGGCGTCGACATCGGCTCCCATTCTGTCAAAGCCGTCCAGATGACGAAATCGGGAGGGCGGTTACGCGTCGAACAGGTCGGATTCGGCGCGGTCGACCGCAACAAGATCAACGTCGACCCAATTGCAGCCCAGGCCGCGGCAGTTCGCGACGCCCTGCTGCGGATGAACCTGCCCCAGAGCCTTCTTGTGGGTTCCCTCCCGGGGCAGAACGTGGTCATTCGCTACCCCCATTTGGCGGACATGCCCGCGAACCAGATCGCGGAGGCCGTCGAAAGCGAGGCCGGCCAGAACATTCCGTACGAACTCTCGGAAGTCTATCTGGACTGGTCGCTGCTGGAGAAGGTCGCCGACAATGGCGAGACGACGCTCCGGGTCCTGCTGGTCGCGGCGAAACACGAGGTGATCGAGTCGCGGGTCCAGATCGCCAACGTGGCGCAGATCCAGTACACCGTGCTGGGGGTGGATTCGCTGGCGCTGGCCGACGCGGCGGAATCGTGCGATTATCTCCGGACGGGCGAATCGGTGGCGCTCCTCAATCTCGGGGCCTCAACCACCAGCATCCATTTCATGAAAGGCGGCCTTTCCAACTTCATTCGCGACATCAGTTGGGGCGGGCGCGAACTGATCCAGGCCATTGCCAAGAGCCGGCGCTGCGAATTCGTGGAGGCGGAGAAGGTGCTCACCAGCGCCAGTCTGCTGACTCCCCCGGCTCCGGCGCCCGGACGGCAGGCTCCGCCGGAATCCGCGCCCGGGCCATTTCCGCCCTCGCCGCCCACAAGGGGCGGCGGTTCGCTCCTGGATCCCTTTGACGACGAGCTGGGGGATTTCGGCGGCAGCCAGGCGCCTCCCCCGAAGCCTCCGGCCCACGGCCTGGGGATGGGCATGGGCGGCGGCGCACCGGAGGAAAAGGACCTGCGCGAAGTGCTGACCTCGCCGCTGACGCGGCTGGTCACCGAGATCCGCCGTTCGTTCGACTACTACGAGCAACAACTGTACGAAAAACCGGTGGAACGGTTGATCCTGAGCGGCGGCGTCGCTCAGTTGCCGGGTCTGCCGGAGGCCCTTGGCGAAGAGCTGGGGCTCGATAATGTAGAAGTGGCCAACCCGGCCTCGAGCGCCCTCATCCTGGGCCAGGAGGTAGCGGTTGCCGAGCTGCGGCGGCGGCCCGCCCAGTTCATGGTCGCGATTGGCCTGGCTGCACGGGGAGCCGCGGAACTATGATTACGATCAACCTGCTTCCAAAGCATCTGCGGCCCGTAAAACGGACCCCCATCCCCCACATCCTCAGCATTCTGGTTTTGCTGGCGGCCATTGCGGGCATGGTGGTCGTGTTCGGCGCGGTCCACGCCCAGCTCATGATCAAGCGGGGCGAGCTCGACGGCGTTCAGAAAGACCTCGCCGGCCTGCAGGCCGTCAAGGACGAGTATGACCAGCTCATGGCGGACAAGACGAAGCTGGCCAGCAAGATCAACGCCATCGAGGAGATCACCCGCGACCGCATTATCTGGTCGCGGCAACTGTACAACCTCAACCGCCTGGCGCCCGATAACCTCTGGTACACCGACATCGCCGTCGATACCAAGCGGATCGAAAAAGAAGCACCTATGGTCGGCAAGGACGGCAAACCGGTCCTGGATCCCAACACAAACAAGCCGCGCATGAGCAAGGTCAACGTCGATATCCCGCTGCTCCGCGTGGCCGGATATGTCATCGAGACCCCTGACGGACGCCTCGACACGGGCACCTTTGCCCGGGCCGCGGAGACCGACGAGGAATTCTCGTCGCTTTTCCAGATCGAGCCGCCGCGCGTCGAGGATACGACGTACGAAGGTTACCGGGTTCGCAAGTTCACCTTCGAATTTGTCATCAAGAAGGGAGGCGAATCGTCATGATTGGTTTCCTGAAAGGCACCGTTACTCCGAAAGACTGGATGTTCGTCGGCGTGGTCCTGGGGCTGACCGCCCTGCTGTGCGCGGTCTTCTACTTCCTGGTGTACCAGCCGGAACTTCAGCGCCTCGACCAGACCCGGAAAGAGCTGGCGGACGCGCAGACCGAGCTCGCGAACCGCAAGAAACTCGCCGCGAACATCGACGTCCTGCGCGCGGACACCGCCAAAATCCGGGAACTGGTGAGCGACTTCGAGGAGCGCCTGCCCTCCGAGCGTGAGATCGCCACCCTCCTGACCCAGTTCGAGGACATTGCCGGAGATGTGGGCGGGCTCGATGTGCAGATGCGCGCCCAGATGGCCCGCCCGGAAGGCGCCAAACTCACCATCCCCTACCGCATTGTGGTCCGGGGAAGTTTCCACGATATCGCCGAGTTCATCAACCGTCTGGAACGGTTCAAGCGGTACCTGAAGGTCTCCGAACTCCAGGTCGGACCCGAAAAGGACGGGGTGTCGGAGGCTGAATTCACCCTGAGCACCTATACCTTCGTAGAAAACGATACGGAGGGCGCGGCGTGAACAAGAAGATCACAAAAACCGTGTTCCTTGCGATCCTCGGCCTGGTTGCGGCGTACTTTGTGGTGACCCGCGTATTGACCGAGTCTCCCGAGGACAAGCAGTGGCGTGAGCAGTACGAGGCCAATCAGAAAGCGCGCGAAAGCGGCCAGGCGCCCGCGGCCACCACGCCTGCCGATTCCGGCGGCGCTTCGACGGCGGCTTCGGCTGCGGCCGGCGGCCCGGCCGCGGCGACTACGGCGGCGATCGATTTCGAACAGCTTGCCGCCGGCATCAAGGAAATCGAGTTCGACTACGATGGCGTCCGGAAGACCGAGCAGCGCCGCAACCCCATGGCGCCGCTGGTGGGTCCCTACGTCGCGCCGGCCGTCATGGCGGCGTCGGCGCCCGGGGAAGCGGCCAACTCGAACGACGAAGCCATCGTGGGCGCGATTCGCCGCAACCTGCTGTTGTCGGGAATCATGTGGCACCCGACCGCCCCCGTCGCGATCATCAATAATGAAGCAATTCCAACGGGCTACACCTTCCCGAACGAGATGTTCCGTACAGCTCGTTCGACAAGCGGCCTGGAGGATGCGGTTACCGTCAAGAGCATGACGCAACACAGCGTGATTCTGAAATACAAAGACTCGGAAATCACCCTGGAGCTGAAGGAGCGGTAAGGTGATGTCTCTAAAAGCTTATGTCTCTGCGTTGGCCGCGGTGGGTGTTGTTGCTGGGCTGACCATCCTGTCGGCGTCCACCATCGAAGCCGCTGAAGGAGGGGGCGTTTGCCCGGGCGAGACCTGCCGCTCCGCCGAAAGCCTCATTGAGGCGCTTTTAGCCCCGCCCCCGGCGGAATCCGCGGATGCATCCGCCGCGCCGCCCAGGGTGGAGGTGATCACGCTGACCAGCCTGACCGCGCCGCCATCCCGGCCCGCGGAAGAGCCGGTCTATGCGGCCACGCCCGAACCGGCGCTGCGGTTTGAAGCGCCAATGGCGCTGGTGCAGGCCGTGCCCATCCGGCTCGAAGGCATGCCCATGATCCGCTTCGCCGCCACGGAGAAGGCAGAAGCAGGCGAGGAGGCCCCGGCGGAAGCGCCTGCCGAAGCCGCGGCGCCAGCCTCACCGGAGCCGGCCCCCGCGCCCGCGGCGCCGGTACCTCCTGCTCCCCGGGAAGCCCGGCCGGAGATGAAACCGATCACCCGGGAAGCCACCAAGCCCATTCCCGTGCCTGTGGAAGGCAGCAGCCTGACCCCGGCCGAACCGGCCGCGCCCGCGCCCCAATACAAGGGCGACCCCCTGCGCAAGCCCGTCACCATCGAGTTCCGTGAAATGGACCTCAGCAATGTCGTGGCCCTCCTCGCGCAGCAGGCGGATATCAACGTCATCGCGGGCACGGAAATCACCGGCACCGTGACGGCCAGCCTCAAGAACATCCCGCTTATGGAAGCGATGGAAGTCGTCCTGGGCATGAACGGCCTGGGCATCGTCAAGGAAGGCTCGATTTACCGCATCGTCGGCATCGACGAAGCCATCGCCGCCAAACGCACCACTCGGCTCGTGGTCCTCGAGAAGGCCAAGCCCGACGAAGTCAAGACCACGCTTGACGCCATTGTAATCGGGTATCCGGACGCTCAGGCGATTTCCGTCGCCGCCAATCCCAGCACCAGCGTCGTTGTGTTGGCCGGGCCCGACGAACGCGTCCAGGAACTGGAACAAATTGCCCGCCAGCTCGACATCGCCGAGCCGGTCATCCCCACGGTGACGCGCGCGATCAAGCTCAATTACGCCGAGCCTGAGGGGATTCGCCCCGTTATTGAAGGCATAATCACCAAGGACATCGGGATGGTGGAAGAAGACGAGCGCGGCCGCCACATCGTGGTCACCGACACCCCGCTCGTCGTCGAGCAGATCGAAACGTTGATCAAAGAGCTCGACACCCCCGTGAAACAGGTCGCGATCGACGCGATGATCGTCGACGCGGTCATGCGTGATGCGTCCCAGACGGGCGTGGACTGGCTCGTCGAACACATACCGAGCCGCAACCGCCGTGGCGAGGTTATCGGAAACCTGCAGGAGCTCGCCCTCGACGCGACCATGGGCAACATCGGCGGCGACCTGCTTGATGCCGGCATACTGCGGATTGGTACGCTCAGCAGCGACTGGAACTTCCGTGCCGACATTGCCGCGGAAGTCCAGAGCCGCAATGCGGAAATCCTGGCCAATCCGGTCATCGTGACGGTGGAAAACAAGCCCGCCCAGATCCAGATCGTCCAGGAATACCCCTACCAGGAACTGACCCAGTCCACGGAGGGCGGGTCCGTGGCGTCGACCGAGTTCAAGCCCATCGGCGTAACCCTCGAGGTCACGCCGCGCGTCACCCACGACAACGACATCATCGTGGATGTCCAGACCAAACAGAGTTCCATCAGCGGGCTCTCCGAAACGGGCGTGCCCATCGAAGACAAACGCGAGGCCTCCACTACCCTGCTTACGGGGAATGGACGCACCATCTTCATCGGCGGCCTGCGCAACGTCTCCGACCGTCTTGACGTCAGCAAGCTGCCGGTGCTGGGAGACATCCCGATCGCCAAATTCCTCTTCAGTCAGAACGACATAGAGAAGATCAACACCGAGTTGCTGGTCTTCATGACCTGCAACGTCGTTGATAAGGAACTGCCGGAACTCAGCCCCGAACAGCGCACGCGCCACGACAAACTCGACACCGTTCCGGAAGTCCCCGATTCCCAGCGCGCGCTCTTCCGCAGTATGACCCACCCCGAAGAGATTCGCGACCCCGCCTGGAAGTGGCGCCGGAAAAAGTAGGCGTCCCCGCACACTCCGACGGCCGCAAGCTTCACCGCTTGCGGCCGTTTTTTATGGCCAGGCACAAGATCCTGCTCTCTCCCCCGCCGCCCGTCGGGGCGTCGCGGCCCCCTCCCCTATTCCTCCCGCACGCCGGGAAAAATCCAGTGCCTGGGCGGGGTAATGTCAGAAGCCCCGGGCGCCTTGGGCGTGAGGTCCACCCGTTCGAGCTCCTCGACGATTAGCGAACAGCAATCGTCGTCGTTCTGAACCCTGCCCAGAACAAAATACGGCCCGTGGGAATCGAGCAGGTGCCCGTAACGCTGGTAGGTTTCGGAAAACAGGACGGCCTCGAACACGCCTTTGGGGTCTTCAAACGTGCAGAACTTCATACAGCCGCGCCCCTTGAGTCCCACACGCCGTTCGGCGATCAGCCAGCCGACCAGCATCACGACGCGGTCCACATAGCGCGGCAGGTCGGTGCTGCTGACGAGGACGCGTTCCTGAAACAGCGACGCGTAGTACTCGAGCGGATGGGTCGACACGACGAGCCCCAGCGCTTCCCATTCCTGATCGGTGCGCTTTTTTCGTGACACGTCAGGCACCCGGGGCACGGTACGGTACTCTCCCCCATGTTCGCGGAACAAGCGGTCCGCGCCGGCAGGCGTTTCCCCGTGTCCGCCCTGCGCCAACAGATGCAGCTCCCAGAATAACGCGGGCCGCGTCCGGCCGAACGCGTCGAACGCGCCGGCCTGGATCAAGGCCTCCGCCTCGGGACCGGTCATGCCGGTGCGGGCCCACACGTCCGCGAGACTTTCAAACGGGCGTTTCGCGCGTCCGGCGAGAATGGCCTCGACGGTGCTCTGGGCAAGTTGGCGCACCTCGACGAAGCCCACCCGGATGGCGCCGCCTTCGGCGACGTATTCGAACCGGCTCTTGTTGATGTCCGGCGGGCGCACTTCGATGCCCAGCCGCCGGGCCTCTTCCACGTAGACCGCGGGATGATAGAAGCCCCCCCGGTTCGACAGCACGCAGGCCATGAACTCGGCCGGGAAATGGGCTTTCAGATACGTGCATTGGTAAGCGATCTCGCCATAGGTTGCCGCGTGCGCCTTGCAATACGAATACGCGGCAAAATTCGCGATGAGGCCCCAGATCTCCCCGGCAACGTCCTCGGCGATCCCGTTCGCGACAGCCTTCTCGATGAAAATCTTCATGCTCTTCGCCATTTCCCGGGGCGAGCGTTTTTTGGTCATGGCGCGGCGCAGCATGTCGCCCTCGGCCAGGTCCATCCCCGCGATGACGTTCGCCACCTTGAGAATGTCCTCCTGATAAAGCATCACGCCGCAGGTATCTCCGAGCACGCGTTCGAGCGCGGGATGCAGATACTCGACCGGCTCCTTGCCAAGGTGGCGCGCGATGAAGCGTTTTTTCATGCCGCTGCCCGAGGGACCGGGCCGGATCAGCGACAGGGTCTTGATGAGCATGTCGGTATTGGCGGCCTGCGTGTTGCGCAGAAGCGTGCGCATGGCGGGCGACTCGATCTGGAAACATCCGATGGTGCGCCCATGGCGAATCAGGTCCGCCGTGTTCGGGTCGGGTTCCGGGAGCTTCTCGACATCGAGCCGGATGCCCCGATTGTCCCACACCTGCTGAACCGTCTCGTCGATCACCGTCAGCGAACGGTGTCCCAGAAGATCCATCTTGATGAGACCGAGATCCTCGATGGGATGCATGTCGTACTGCGTCACCACCAAGCCCTTCGCGGCCCGTTGAAGCGGCACGAACCGCGTGAGCGGCTCGGGCGCGATCACCAGCCCGCACGGATGCAGCGAAATGTGGCGCGGATACTGGTCTATCGCCTCGGCGATGGCCACGATGGACCGCAGCGGCTCCTCGTGGATGGGCAGTTCGCGGCACTCGGGCAGGTGGCGCACAACGGTCTGGATGTCGCCCGCGCGATAATGGGGCAGGCGGCGCGTCACCTCCCCGATCTCGCCGCCGGTGAGTCCCATGGCCTTCGCGACTTCCCGCACCGACGACCGGGCCTGGAAGGTGTTGAACGTGGCGATCATGGCCACGTGCCCGGCCCCGTACCGCTCATACACGTAATCCACCACCCGGTCGCGGCGACGCCAGCAGATGTCGAGGTCGATGTCGGGACAATCGCTCCGGGACGGATTCAGAAAGCGCTCGAAATACAGGTCGTACTTGAACGGATCCACCCGCGTGATGCCCAGCGCATATGCTACCAGACTGTTCGCGGCGGAACCGCGCCCCACGACGGGAATGTCGTGGGCGCGGGCGAAGTTGACGAGGTCCCCCACGATGATGAAATACGGGGCGAAACCGAGACGCTCGATGATGTCCAGTTCATGGTGCAAACGTTCGATAACGCGGCGGTTCAGCGGCGTGTAGCGGCGTTTCACCCCCTCGAACGCGAGTTTCCACAGGTGCGAAAACGGCGTCTCGCCGTCGGGCAGTTCCACTCCGGGAAACAACGGCGTGCCGAGCGACAGTTCGAGCCGACATTCCTCCGCCACCCATTCCGCATTGCGCAACGCGTCGGGCCAATCGACGTAGAGACGGCGCATCTCTTCCGGCGGCCGGAACCAGCAGGCGGCGTCCGCGGCATCGCCCGTTTCCAGCGTATCGACGGTGGCGTTGCAGCGAATGGCCGACAGCACCCGGTGCACGCGGTACTCCCCGGCCTGCAGGAAATACACGGGGTTCACCGCGACGCAGCGCACCCCGAGTTCGGCGGCCAAATCGTGCAGCCGGGTCGCCCGGTAACGCGAGACCGCGTCGCCATGATGGGTCAGGGCCACCAGCGGCTCCAGGCCATTCCGGTGAAGCCGCCGGATGCGTTCGGCGTCATCCGTAAGCACGAACACGCGGTCGCATTCGTTCAAGCGGGCCGTCAGGTCGAAGGCCTCCTCGAGATGGTACGCGGTCACCAGGCGGCACAACTGGGCGTAGCCTTCCCTGTCGCGGGCCAGCAAGACGGTATGTTCCAGAAATACGCCGATGATGGGCTTGATGCCCGCGGCGCGGGCCGCCCGGTAAAACGGCACCGCTCCATACAGCCCCCCCGTATCGGTAAGGGCCAGCGCCGGCAGCCCGTACGACGCGGCCCGCTCCACCAGCCGCTCCACCGGCGCCGTCCCTTCCAGCATCGAGTAATTGCTGTGTACATGCAACGGAATCAAGGCCTCAAACACCTCCGCAACAATCCGGGACCGCCCCCCAGCCAACGCCCGAGGAGGGCGAACGGTCGTACCCCGTCTTGTTCAACCCCGTTCGGGGTTGGGCCGTTGTGGTGGAGTGATCCATGGGCTGCGCCCATGGCTATTCAAATTGGACCCCGNNGGATCGCCGAGCGCCAGCTCGGCACGTTACGCAGGCGTCTCGCCTGCATTCTTGTATTCTGGGGGTGAGCCGGATGCAGGCGAGACGCCTGCGCTACAAGATTTCCCGGGTTTATCAAAAAGGTCCTCCTTGGTGGCTTGGTGTCTTTGTGTGAGGCGCTTATCCACCTCATCGTGTTTCACACCAAGACACAAAGCCACAAAGATTGCCGCATTGCCGAGCGCCAGCTTCGCATGCGGTTTCTTGTAGCGCATGCGCCAAACGACTCACGGCACGCTGCTCCGAGGGCGAAGCCGCTACCTCGAAAGCGACGGTGTGGCGAGTTCAACGTGACGTCCCAGTTCCATCGATTTACCGAAGCGGATGAATTCAAAGCCATGCCGTGCGCGAATGTGGTCGACACTTTCCATTACCCGCAGCCACTTCTCCGGCTGTTTGCCGTCAAACAAGCGCAACTGATGCTGGTCGTAGCTCAACGACGTCAGGGCCACACCCACCAGACGCACCCGGGCCCGGCGTTGGCGGGCCTTGGGAAGCAGCTCGTCAAGGGCCCGGCCGAGATCCCGCTCCAGACAGGTGGACTCGGGCAGTGTTCTGGAAAACGTGTACGTCGAAAAATCGCTATGTCGCACCTTGAGCGTCACGCAGCGGGTCTCCATACCGTTTTCGCGCAAGGCGTGCGCGCAACGTTCCGCCAGATAGGCCACAATCCGTTCGATGCGTTCCCAATCGAGCAGATCCTCTTCGAACGTCGTCTCCCGGCTGATGGATTTGGGCCGTGAACAAGGTTGAACCGGCGTAGTGGACTCGCCCCGGGCCGCGCGCTGAAGGGCGTAGCCCATGGAGCCAAACGCCTGTATCAGCACCTCTACCGGCACGTCGGCGAGGCATCCCACGGTCATCATGCCCAGCCGCTCCAGGATTTCCCGTGTCCGGGGGCCCGCGCCCGGCAATTTTGCCAACGGGAGCGGCCGGAGAAAATCGCGCACCCGTTCCGTGTCTATCCGGAGGTAGCCATCGGGTTTGCCCTCATCCGAAGCAATCTTGGCCACGAGTTTGTTCGGGGCGATGGCGACCGTCGACGGCAGCCGGGTCTCCGCCCGAATCGCCTCCTTGATATAGCGCGCAATGGCGTCGTCACCGCCGAAAAGCCGCTGGGAACCCGTGATATCCACATAGGCCTCATCAATGGAAGCCATTTCAACACAAGGAGATACGCGCTCAAGGATCGCGTAAATTCTTTCAGAGGCCTCCCGGTAATGTTCGAAGTGGCCCCGGATGAAAATGCCGTGGGGACACCGCCGTTTCGCTTCCGCGAGGGGCATGGCCGAGTGAATGCCGTACTTGCGCGCCTCGTATGAGGCCGTGCTCACCACGCCCCGCTTGTCGCTCTTTAAGCCGCCGACAATCAGGGGTTTGCCCACAAGCGCCGGATTGAGCACCTGCTCCACCGACGCGAAAAAGGCGTCCATATCGATATGGAGAATATGGCGTTCCATGGCATTCACCTAAAATTATTTTCAGTGGAATTCTACCACGGAACACACCACGAGTCAATGGCGTTTCACCCCAAATGCCTGCAGGCAGGAGCGGACCGGCCCCCCGGCGCGAAGCCGCCCCTCTACAGGTCGATCCCGAAGGCCTGCCGCAAGACGAAACCGACGCCGAAGCTGATGAGGGACACCCCGAGGCACAGCCCGGCCATCTCCAGGAAACGGTGTTTGAACGGCAAATCGCGGACCACGGCAAGGTAGTAGGTGAACACCACGATGATCAGGAGGGCGAAAAACAGCGTAATCGCCAGGGAAACCAGGGGATTGGCCACCAGCAGATAGGACGTCACAAGAAGGGCGACGGTCGCGCTATACGCGATCCCCGTGTAGACCGCCGCTTTCAAAGGCGAGTGGCCCTCCTTTTCCTCGGCCTTGCTCGACAGGTATTCGGAAGCGGCCATCGACATCGCGGCGGCGATGCCGGTAATCAGCCCGATCAGCGCGATGAGCCGGCTATTGCCCAGCGCCAGCGTCAGCCCGGCCAGAGCGCCGGTCAACTCGACCAGGGCATCGCTCAGCCCGAGCACGATAGAGCCGATATACTGCAACCGCTCCTCATCGAGAATGGCCAGCAGTTGCCGCTCGTGCTCTTCCTCCTCCTCGAGCACGCGTTTCGCCTCGGGGATGACGATGGCAATCGCCTCGTAGTTGATTTGCGCGGCTTCCTCTCCCCGTTCCATCAGTTTGACGGCAAAAGTCAGACCCAGCAGCCGCGCCATGAGGGCATACAGCGTGATTTTCGGCCGGTCCGGCTTCGTGGAGACCCCCGTGTACCCCCGCCAGAAGTCGTGGTGGCTGCGTTCCTCTTCGGCTATCCGCTGCAGAACGCCGCGGTTATGAGCGTCGGTCTGGCGCTGGGCGAGATGCCTGTAGACGTGGTATTCCGTGATCTCATTCCGTTGCACGGCCAACAGTTGGCGGCGCAGCTCCGGCGTGAATTCCGGCGAACCGGGAGTCATCCCGTCAGACATAACCTGCACCTCCTGATGGCGCCTGTGCGCATGGCGCGCCCGACAGAGCCGGTTTCAGACGGACCGCGAAGAAACCGCGGCGCCGGCAGGCGTCACTGCTCCGCGCTCTCCCACCGGCCGTCTTCGGAGAGCACAATGCGCCGTTCCCCGTAGAAGGGATACCGGACGACCACCCACTGCGGCGGGGTCTCCAGCGGCGTCGTGAACCGGTAAACGAGCTTCCCGTCCTCCCGGGCGGCGTCCGCGTTTCTGCGCGTCTCGCCGTTGGGCAGCTTCAGCAGCACGGGTATGGCAATGTCGCGTTCGGCCCATGCTCCCCGCACAATGAAAGCCACCCGCAGGTCGCCCGCCTCCCATTGCGCCCCCACGATCTCGCCTTTCCATTCCGCCACGGGGGCCGCTCCGATCTGGGCCTTCAGGTCTTCGTCGTAATTGCTCCAGGAGGGTTCGCAGTCCGCCACACGGCGCGCGAGTTCCTCGCCAGAGATCGGCCCCCGCCCCGTGAGCAGCATCACCAGCACCAGCACAGCGGCAACCGCGAGTCCTGCTACGGGGAGGCGCCGCGACGGCATCGGGCGCCTACCGGTCGGTCTGCCGGCGGTCGACAAACATCACGCTCTTATTGACCGGTTTGGCCATCTGGCGGGTCTGCGCGAGGACTTCGAACATTTTCTTGGCGCTTTTGTACTGCCGGAACTGGTTGTGGGCCACGCCAATCGAGAGCATCATCAGCGGATAGCGCCCGGTCTTGCCGCGGCGGTCAGTCGCGGTGATGTAGCCCTGCTGTACCTGCTCCGGGGTATAGAGTTCCTTGACCCGCTGGTCAAACATCTCCATGAACGTGTTGCAGAATCGCTCATAGTCTTCCAGATTGAGCATGACCGCAAAATGTTCGCCGCCAAGATGCGCCGTATAGCTCTCGTAGACGCCCATATCCCGGGTGAGCGTGGTGATCATGCGGGCGATGAATTCCAGCGCGCGGGTCTGACCGCTCGCGCCGGTAATGGCGCAGTAGGGCTTGAAACCCACCACGTCGATATAGCAGCAGGCCAGCGCCATGTTCCGCGCCAGCCGATGGTTGATCTCGCGCTTGACCGCTTCTGTTCCCGGCAGCCCCGTCGAGGCATGCCGCCGCTGCGACGACTCGAGCAAGGCCTCCAGCGCAACGATCTTGTCCATCAAATGATCGAGCTTGAAGGGTTTGGACAAATAGTCGTCGGCGCCCTGCTCCAGTCCGTGAAGCACCTCCGGCTCTTCCCCCAAGGCCGTCAGGATCAGGATGCCCACCTTGTAGAGTTCGGGATCCTTGCGCAGGCGTCTGCAGATGCGGTACCCCGTCTCGCCCGGCAGCATGATATCGAGGATGATCAGATCCGGCTTCTCCTGCTTGGCCATCTCAAAGGCGCCATCGCCCGAATGGATGACGGAGACCTCGTTTCCCTCCGCAACCAGTTTGGTACGAATGAGCTGCGCGAGGTCAACGTCGTCATCGACCAGCATGATATGACTCATGAAACATCCTTTCGTGTCGCATTCCGGCCGCCCGGCGGCTAAATCATAGTATGCCACAAATCACGAACGCAACCTCCCCGTGGCCCTCGCTCCCGAACCCGGCGCGAGGACCCCGAGGACCCACTGGCTAATGGTACTGCTGCCAATCGGGCTCATTCTCGAAAATCCAGCGGTAGTAGTCGGTATTCTGCAGCAATGAGCCTGCCTCCTGATCCACAATGACCGTGCAATTCGGGTGCAACTGGAGGGCCGTCGCGGAAATCATGGCGGTAACGGGACCTTCGACGGCCTTGGCGATCACCTCGGCCTTCTCCCTGCCCGTTGCCAGCAGCACGCAGCGGCGGCATTCCAGAATGGTGCCCACACCCATGGTGATCGCGCGGCGCGGCATCGGGGTGCCTCCCGTGAACAAGGGCGCATTCTGCTCCACGGTTTCGGGCGTCAATGCCTTGGCGCGCGTGCGCGAATGCATGGCGGACAAGGGTTCGTTGAATCCGATATGGCCCGTGCGGCCGATGCCCAGCACCTGGAGGTCGATGCCGTTGCAGTCGAGGATTTCCTCCTCGTAATGCCGGCATTCCGCCTCGATGTCTTCGGCCATTCCATTGGGCAGATGGGTATTCCGCAGATCGATGTTTACACGGTGAAACAGGTGCTTGTTCATGTAAAACCGGTACGCATTGGGGTCTTCCGGAGGCAACCCCACGTATTCGTCGAGGTTGAAGGTCCGGGCAAGCGAGAAATCCAGTCCGTCGTCCTCGTACATGGCCACCAGCAGTTCATATACCGACTCCATCGTTCGGCCCGTGGCGAGCCCCAACACCAGATTGGGCTTTTTCACGAGCGCCCGCGCGATGATGGCCGCCGCCAGGGAGACCGCCTGGTCCCGTGTGTCACGTATGATCACTTCCATCGAAACCACCTTCCTTCAACGCCGATCATCTTTCCCATTCGCGCCGCCCGCCTCCCGAACCCTGCCGGGCATGCTCCCTCGCCTCGCCCGGCCGGATTATCCCGCCAGGAGATGTTCGAGCAGGATTTTTACACCTATGGCGATCAGTATACCCCCGCCGGCGATCTCGATGCGCCGGCCGAAGCGCAGGCCCAGCCGCGCGCCGAACAGCATGCCGACGGTGGTCAGTATACCCGTTATAATGCCGATTATGGCCGCGGGATACCAGATGTCCACGGCGATGAGGCTGAAACTGATCCCCACCGCGAGCGCGTCGATGCTGGTCGCCACGGAAAGCGTGACCAGGCTCCATCCGCGCGTGGGGTCCATCTCGGGCGCTTCGGGAGCATCGGCGTCGGCCGCGCACGCGGCATAAATGGCCTTACCGCCCACGTACGACAGCAGCGCAAAGGCCACCCAGTGATCCCAGGTCACAATCAGGGCCTCGAGATGCGTCCCGAAATACCACCCGATAACCGGCATCAGCGCCTGAAACAGCCCGAAATGCCATCCGAATCGAAACACCTGCCGCGCGGATACGTGACCGAGACGGATGCTCGCCCCGATGGCCACGGCAAAGGCGTCCATGGCGAGCCCCAGGGCGATCCCCACGATGGTAATGAGCGTCATGCGTCAGACTTCCGGCTGCCCGTGCATTCAGGGAATGCTCTGGTGATCGGTGTTCTTCACGCGGTACCAGCACAGCAAGCGGTCGCGTTCGGGAATGCCGGGCCCCTGTCCCCCGGGCGTGTCCAGGTAGCAGAACGCTACCGATGAATAGGCATACGGCGTGAGCCGCTCCGGGTCGAAAGGGTTCACGAATTCCATGCGGAACCGTTTCTGGAAGTGGATCGCGTCGGCCTCGTGCGCGCGGTACATGGCCACGCTCGAGGTGAGCGTGTCTTTGATGGGAAGCCCGTGATAGGGCCCGGCAAACGTGCCTTCGCGGAAGTACCATCCGCCCATGAAGTAATCTTCGAGGCCCGTGCCGAAGATTCGCGCCCGGTCCCAATCGTCGTCCAGGTAGATGTATTCCGGCGCCTCGAGATACACGAGGGTGTTCAGCGGTTCGGCCTGCATCGACAGGGTGCATCCCACGTAATGGCCGCGGCCTTCGAACTGGCCGATGAACACCGGGTCGGGCCCCTGGTTGCGCGCCGTGTGGAACTGAGCGTGAAAATAGCCCGCCCCCTCCGACACGCCGCTGTTCAGATGATACAACACATTCATGAAGACCCCGGTGTCGATCTTCGCGTCCGTGTTCTCCAGTTCAATGCGGAATCCCTGCTTGAACGGCATCGGAAACTTGCAGAAGAAGCCCCCGCTCGATGCGCCGAAATACCGCGACGCGAAGTTCGCCGCCTGCGCCAGCCCGATCCCGAAAAAGTCCGCCGCGGGCGCTTCCACCGCGGGTTTCTCCGCGCCGTCCCAGTAGATCCGCAGGATCAGTGTTTTCAGGATGGACTGATCCACGGGTGCCTCGGTGTTCCAGTGCTGCCAGAACCAGCCGGGAAACGTCATCCACAGATTCGCGATATGGCCCTCGCCGCGCACATCGGCCAGGGTCACCCGTTTCCCCGCCGGCACGGCTACGGTTTTGTGCCGGGTGTCGGGGTTGAACGTCGTGAACTGATGCGTTTCCCAGTCGCGCATGGCGGTGATTGCCGTGAGGGCGTCCGCGTCGCCGGCCGCCGGCGGAAGCCCGGGAGATGCGGCCGCCGTCCCCGTTCGAAGGACAACCAGCGAAACCCCCAGGAAAACCGCGGCGTGCCACGCGCGCATGAGACGCTCCTTTCCGTACTGCAGGCGATTTCGGTTGTATGGTACCAGATTCCGCCCCGGCAGTTCCCCCTTTCCCGGAACTCCGAATCTGGATAAGGGAGGAAACCTCCGCAAGGCCAATGCCGGTGGAGACGGTAGCGCACGGGGGTCTGCGGTTGCACAGATCTCTGGCGTGCCAACGGCGCAATATGCCCCGGCGATCTTGGGAGCCGTGTCTCCACCACGCCCCGCACAACGATTGTAGAATTCCGCGGCCTTGTCCCCCGCTGGCGGGGGTGGCCNNCGCGGCCCGCGTGGACGGGGGTGGAGTCTTTGTCCCGGGTGTCCCCGTCCAAATTGTCCATACCGTCCATACCGTCCGCCTCGCGCGCATTTCCGCCGCGCCAACGGCGCTCGGGAACGCGAGAACATAGGCGCTATGGTCTGCCGTCCCTACGGGACTTGTGATTTAAGGGATGCGGAGGTTCCCACCACTGAAGTGGTGGGCTATTATCTG
>DDYW01000155.1 GCA_002348185.1 Candidatus Hydrogenedentes bacterium UBA2224
TGAACCGGCCGAAGCGGCCGAACCGATTGTCCCGACCGCCTGCCTGAACTTGTATCATGCAATATGTTTGCACAAAAACGGCAGTCTCAAGCATGGTATACGTAAAGAGGAACCGGTGAACGCACTGGCATCGGGAATGAGTCAGCCGTTTTACGAACAAGTCAGGGCATTCTACGCCGCGCACCGACAGGGGCTATTCACCTATGCGTTGCTCCTGTCGGGCCGTCGCGATGCCGCGGAGGATGCGGTGCATGCGGCCTTCGCGAACCTACTTCGCCGGGGCCGAATTCCCAGGGAATGGCGTTCGTACGTGTTTCGTTGCGTGCGAAACGAGGCCCTCCAGCTTTGCCGCCAAGAAAAGCGCCGGTCGGAGAGGGAATCCATTCTGGCACAAAACAACGGTCAACAACCCCCAGGGTCGTTGCACGGATGGCATCCCGAAGACCTGCAGGCCGCTCTGGAGACGCTGGGCGACGCGGAACGCGAGAGCATCGTTCTGAAACTGTATGACGGATTGACCTTCAGGGAGATTGCGGCTGTGCGGGGGGTATCCATCAATACCGCATCCTCGTGGTACCGCCGGGGAATCGAGAAGTTGCGCTCCATCCTGGAGAAGGAAGCCTGATATGAACGGATTTGAGCAGAGACTGAAGACGGCGAAGCTCGCGGAGCCTTCGGCGGAACAAGACAGGCGCATGGAGCAACTCTTCGCTGCGCCCCCACAACCGCGCGCGTTCTGGTTGTGCCGGCCGATCCCCCTGTGGGCCTGTTGCGCGGCGGCTGTGATGTGCGGGCTGCTCGGGTATGTCCTCGGCCCCTCCCTCGCTCCACAGCCTGTCGAGCGTTCCCAGACCATCGTCTACATGGTGCCGGAGGAAGTTTTCATGTCGCGGGACGCATCAGCGAGCGCAACGGGGCCGCTTCCCTTCGGGGTGCCGTTCTCGGAGCTGGAGTGGCGGGTTGATGGGCATGAAGTGCCTTCGGCCAATGAGGATTCGACGATATGAGAAAGCGAGCTGATAGTCAAGGTCCACGGCCGATGAAATACGAGAATCCACCCCCAAATCGGCTACCGCCGATTCGCCCCCGCCAGCGGGGGACACAAGACACGGAACCTTCACATGAGTCAGGCATTTCGAGGCAGACACGGGTTTGCCGTGCAAACCGTTGGGTCAGTCCCGGCTTTCCGCTGGTTCTTGCGGCCACTGTGTTTTGCACGACGGCGGCGGTTGTTGCGGAACCGATGTGCGACATCGAGACCCGGCTGTATGTGTTCTCGCTGCCCATCGAGATTTCGCCGGACGAGCCGCATCCCATGGGCGTCGTGGAGGCATCGAGCGAAGGGAAATCGTTCGAATGGCAGGGCCATCGCTTCGATATCGTGTGGGATGATGTGCGCATCGACGGGGAACGATGCGCGCCCGAGGTGATACAGCCGCCCATTGGCATTGGTTCGTTCAGCGTTTTCCGCTTCGGGTCTGAGCGGCCGCAGCAATACTTTGTGCCGACGCCGGACATATCACCCAGCCAATTCCAGCTAAAGACAAGTACCGTACCGCCGGGCCTGCAATGGACTATTCGCCCCAAGGCCTTGGGGACAGAGACCACGCAATTCAATATGGAATGGGATTGTACGATACTTGGCCCGAGGCTTCCCCTCAAAGGCGTGACACTGGATGTAGGCCGCCCGACGTTTGCCAGTGAGAAAGCGCGAGCGGAGGCGACCTTGCACAAGGGGGATTTCTTCTATCACCTCTTTCCGAAGGCGACAACCGGCGAGTCGCGGTTCTTGCTTACGATGCTCCGGCAAACGGCTGTAAGCCGCAGCGGAGGGGCCGTCCAACGGCCGGGCGATCAGGCCGTGCAGGAACCCCTCCCGGAAATACCTCTGCAATTCACAAACGAGATCGGGGTGTACAGCCTGTCCCCCTCGCCGGAGAGCCTGAAAGACATTGAGACCATGATTCGCTACGAGGATGGGGTGGCCTGCAGCCACGAGAATGTTCGTGCCTTCCGATGCCCGTTTCCTGTCGAAGAGGCCAAGTCGGCCTTCTCCGAGATTCCCGGCGTCACACTCCTCTCGATGCCGAAGGTGACGCAACTGGCGTACAGCCATTCTCCCGTCAAATCAGAAAAGGGAGCCGTTGCCAAACCGACCCCAGGCCAATCTTCTCGTGGAGCATATTCTATCCCGCCTTTTGAACTCGATAGCGAATGCATGGATGAAGTTGCCCGAGGGGGCTTCGCGTCCGTCGTCACGGACTTTTCCCACCGCACAGTAAGCACCGCGACAGGAGAGGAGAAGACCGTCCCCGTTGGCGTTGCCGTGGCGGTAGGCGTTGACAAAGGCGCGATCGACGATCGTATTTCCGTTGTCATGGCGGTTTTCGAGCGTATCATGACGGATTCGGGGCAGCGCCGTTGGCCAGTGAAAGATGTGAACCCCACGTTCGCGACCAGGGAATTTCTGACGCGATTTGAAATCGATAACGGCGAACACATGGGCTTTCTCTATCCGTTCAAGGAGGCGGGGGCGTACCGCGTGGTGCTGTTTACGTCGGAGATGCTCAATGTGAGCGCAGGGCGGTATATAGAATCACCTGATGTCTCCGGGCAGCAGGGCGACCGAGACGAAACCCAATGAGACTCATAGGACCTATACGACCTATAGGACGTATTGGACCTATATCGGAAGCGCCTGCGGCCGCTAGGCCTGGCCGAGGCAGTCGTCGATGACCTCCCAGAGCTCGCGGACGCCTTCGCGGGTTTCGGCGGAGTAGAAGATGACGAGCGCGTCGTCGTCGAGTTCGAGTTCCTGGCGGATCTGCTTGAGCGCGGGGAGGCGGTCGCGCGCGCGGAGCTTGTCGGCCTTGGTGGCGACGATGAGCGCGGGCACGCGGGCCTCGTCGAGCATGTCGAGCAGGGCACGGTCGGCGTCGTTGGGTTTGTGGCGGGCATCGACCAGGTGCATCACGAGGCGTAACTGTTCGCGTCCGGTGATGTACTCGGTGATCGAACGCTCCCACGCCATCCGCTCTTTTTTCGATACCCTGGCGAACCCGTATCCCGGCAGGTCGACAAAATGGACGGCGCCGTTGATGTCGAAGAAGTTGATCAGGCGGGTCTTTCCGGGTTTCTTGCTGGTCTTGGCCAGACCGCGCCGGTTCAGGAGGATGTTGAGCAGGGTCGATTTGCCGACGTTCGAGCGCCCGACAAAGGCGAATTCCGGGCGCCGGGCGGGGGGATACTGGTCCGGGCGAACGGCGCTGGTGATGAACTCCGCGTGACTGACTTTCATTTCTTCTTCCGCTGCCCGCCGAATGCGACCGCGAACGCTTCGTCGATGCGTTCGACCAGGACGAATTTCAGTTCCCGCTTGACCTCGTCGGGGATGTCGCGCAGATCTTTTTCGTTTTCGCGGGGCATTACGACGGTCTTGATGCCGGCCCGGTGCGCCGCGAGCACTTTTTCCTTGACCCCGCCCACCGGGAGCACGCGCCCGCGCAGGGTGATCTCGCCCGTCATGGCGAGGGCGGGCTTCGGGGCCTTTTTCTTCAGGGCGGAGAGCAGCGACACGGCGATGGGGATGCCGGCCGAGGGGCCGTCCTTGGGGATGGCGCCCTCCGGCACGTGCACGTNNGATTCGCGCATCACCTCGCCGAGTTGTCCCGTCAGCGCGAGTTCGCCCTTGCCCCGGGCGAGGCTCGTCTCGATGTGCAGAATATCGCCGCCGACGGCGGTCCACGCCAGCCCGACCGCCACGCCCACGCCCGGCATGGTGTCGGCGCGATTGTCGAAGTAGTCGGGCGGGCCGAGCAGTTCGCCGACGCGCTTTTCGTCGATGATCATCTTCCGGCTCCGGCCCTTGTCGACGACGCGCACCGCCACCTTGCGGCAGACGTTGGCCACCTGGCGTTCCAGTTCGCGCACGCCGGCCTCGCGCGTGTATCCCTGGATGAGCTTCTGGATGCCTTTCGGCGCGAATTCGAGCGCATGGGCGTCGAGCCCGCACTCCTCCCGCTGTTTCGGCACGAGGAAATACTCCGCGATCCGCTCTTTCTCGAACGACGTATAGCCCGACAGCCGCACCACCTCCATGCGGTCGTGCAGCGGCGCCGGAATCTCGTATTCGTCGTTGGCGGTCGTGATGAAAAAGACCTCCTGCAAGTCCACGTCCACTTCGAGATAGTGATCGCTGAATGCGTGGTTCTGCTCGGGGTCCAGCACC
>DDYW01000017.1 GCA_002348185.1 Candidatus Hydrogenedentes bacterium UBA2224
GTCCAAAAAATGGGGGCAACTTCACCCGGCGATTGGGGAAGCATGTAACACGTGCAAAAGAGAACCACTTGATGCATAATAAATCTCCCATATTCGTGAACTTACGGGGTTGGGTCGTTACCCCACAACGGCGGCGGTGTCCCTCCTAGCCCTTGTATCGGCTGTCCGGCCACAGGATGCGTCTAGCGCAACGGGGCGCGGCGCGCAAGGGGGCGCTCATACGCACTGAAAGGTTCATGTCCACTTTGCTTTGCACATACATAAACCGGATCTACTTGAACTGCACGGAATAGTGCGATGATCTACTGGTCGACAACCGATCAATCTGATTTCTCCTGCGTGCCAGCAGTACCCGATATCGACAAATGTCGTACGATATAATTAAACTTTGTGACGTAGAAAAAAGACTCACGAGTTTCGCCGACAGCTTCTGCCAGTAAAGCCTCCTGCTCGGCGATCCTATGTTGCCGCTCCTCCGGATTTATGGGTGGAGCAAGGTACTTATCATCTCGTCCAGGTAAAATCATGTCCTCTGTTACATAGTCAAACCGGTATCTTGGCAGCACGACGCATTCTCCAGTCGTTTCCAGAACCGCCATTTCCCTACGCGGATCATATTCAAGGGGATCCTCGACACAGACTTCCCCGGTTTCCGGGTCGACTATCACCCGCTCGACTTGTGCTGACTGCGGTAATTCAGGGCAAGGGCTCGTTAGTAGAGATAGTAAATCAATAAACGTGTACTCAATCTTTCCGTTATCCATGTCTCTGGAGCCAGCGGCCGTCGTGCTCAAAGTTCCGGAACGAACACTTGGTGTAACTGGGCCACATAATCCGCGCTCAATGTCAAAAACGGCATACTGCCTTATCTTTTCCCCGCCTATTCCATAGGCTATAAGAGCGTATTGGCGATGAATCGCAAGGACCGTTAGGTATTGCCTGCCCTCTGGCTGCGGCAATACATCTGCACTCGTCACGGTTGTGATTAGACAGTGCGAAGAAATGTCGGTCTTTGAAAAAGTGAGATGAGGAAATTCCCACCCCGAATAAGCAATGTTTCCGGAGGATGAAAGAGAGGCCTTTTCTTTCGCCAATTGTTCGGGCATATTTGGATAGAACATTCCACTGCGGCAGTCCAAGAGTGCCGAAAAGGCTGCCGGCTCATAGCAGGCAAGCCACCTATGGCCTAAGGGCTGGAAAGCCTGATCACTATTGACGTTGAAACTCAGGCTCGTGTCCAGGATCTTGCCCGTGTCAAGAGCAACATGCATTAGTCGCCATAGTTTGCCATTAGGGTATGCCACACACAAGAATGTGTTCGAAGAAGGACAGTACCACCCTTCGCGCCCCTCGACAGCTTCGGGGAGGATCCCGACAATTTGTGCGGTTTGTTTGCGATAATCAACGCACAGCATCTGACCATAAACATCTATGCTGTAATATTGCATAGGCATGCCGTCAAATGGCAGCACGCGAATTTGCTGAACGAGGTCCGAACCACACATTATGACAAGAGCCAGTGCGCCCAATATCGAACTCATGCTATCTTCCTCCTCGGTCGTTTCTTAGCGACGAGCGCCACTGTTTCACTGGGGATCTGGCCTGTTCCTCGAAAACTGTACCAGCTTAAGTGAGAGAAATCGTAGGCTATGAAGCTGGGGAGCTTTCTCAAATGAAGGGAAAGCGGTACAGCGAAGAACAGAATCCCATGGTGACAGATACGCGGGTAGTACTCGCCCCAGGGCGGAACCAACGCCACCGGACTCATTATGTGCCAGAAATCACCCTTGCTCGTCCACGCAAACACCACATAATCCTTCACCTTCGAGACCCCTGGGCATTCTCTCTGTTTCCGCGCTTTACGATTCCGCAAAAAACGGCGTCAATCATTTCAGAAGAGTACGCTCGAACGGTAGCGCTCTTCTCCGGGGTACTCCATTCCGTACTTTTCGAAAACAGCCATAAGAGCCGCTTTGACTTCGGGTTCAAGACCTTTTCGATATGCAGTGAAGATTCCGTAGATCCCGCAATGGGCATGTGCGGCCGTTCGGAAATACGAGTCGAGTGGGCCCATATCCTCAGCAAGTCCATCTCCAGTCGCAAAAGCATGAAGCGCGCGGTCTGTGCCTGAGCGGGCAATGCCACTGCAGGCGGATTGTCTTAAACAAATCTCCTCCACTTGCCTGCATTCGGGTGTCATGCCGTCAATTTCTATTCTGATGGGCGGGTCGTTCGCCCAAGCCTCCTGGCTTTGAAACCAGAAGAGAATATCAAGGGCCCGATCCCTTCGCAGATAGCCCAGGGCTATCAGGAGTGTGCTCATGTGCCCTATGTCTTCCTCTGTTTTGATGGGCTCTTTCATACGGGCCTCGATGATCTGGATAAACCACTCGTGTAACTCCTGGTCTTCAGACACCGACATCCAGAGAAGCAGGTTCAATTGCGATATCTTGTGCTTCTCAGAGAACGGCAGCCCCTCCAATTCGCGAATCTTTCTCAGGAAGGCATACAGATCGAATCCCTTCTTCTTCCAGTGATCGATCTTTCCGCGATCGGGGGGACCAAACTTCGCCCCCACTAAATCGATCATGAGGATGTTGGCATCGGTTCTGTCAAGACCCGCCGCGATCGCCATATCGCGCACGTGGCGGTTCAGCTCGCAACCCTCAATCCATTCGGCAGAAAGCCCCCGAGAATACTCGGTATACGGCGCGGCGAGAATCGCAAGACAGAGAGCGTATATCATCATGTGCAGGCCCTCCAGGTGGGACGTGTCCGCCGCCCCCGCGTGCGTCACATGCCCAACGTCTGCATGCAAATAAGCATTTGGTATTATAGCATGTAAACCCGTAGACAGAATGATCCATTATCCAACACCAGGGTTCCATCCATCCGCCCGCCACACGCGCGGGGGGAGGGGTGGGGGGGGCGGGTGGCGGGCGCTCGCGACCGCTCCATTCTCGCATTTCGCGGAATAAGAGGAGTCCCGCGCGGCATTTCGTATGGTGTGAGCCGGGTCGCAGGAGGCGTTGGCGCGTCTGCGGGTCTGCGGGCGTACAGGATGGCGGGAAGCCGGGTCGACCGAGCTCCATGGAGGTCCTGGTCCGGCGGAAGGGGTCCGCTCGGCATGCACCGGATTTCAGGCGCTTGCGCCAGGGCCTGTGAATCGCGAGGATGGTGTCGGGACAGGTAAACGGAGCTCATTGACGGCAGGGGATTCAGGCCCATGAAAACGTTCAGCGATATGGTGAAGACCAATGCCCCGGCCGCGGTAATCCTGATTCGGCTGACGGTCGGTGCGGTGTTTCTGTCCGAAGGCATACAGAAGTTTCTTTACCCGGCCAGTTTGGGCGTGGGGCGATTCGAGAAGATCGGGTTTGCCGCTGCGGAGGTGTTCGCGCCGATGGTAGGCGCCTTCGAGATCGGGTGCGGCCTGCTGGTTCTTCTGGGCCTGTTGACGCGGTTCGCCGTCCTCCCGCTGATCGGCATCATGGTGGTGGCTATCGTGACGACCAAACTTCCCATCCTTCTCGGTCACGACCTTTGGGGGTTTCATGTGCGGGAACTTTCCAGTTACGGGTTCTGGAGCATGGCGCACGAAACGCGCACGGACTTTGCCATGCTGTTGGGATCCATGTTTCTGTTCATCGTTGGCGGCGGCCGGTGGTCATTGGATGTCCTTCTCGAACATTGCCGGAGCACACCCGAGAGGGCCCCGGATTGACGCACGGGGAGAGCATCGTTCCGGCGCCGGTTCCGGAGCACGGCACGCAGCCCCTGGGCACCCGGCTTCGGGAACTTGCCGCGCTCTTCGTGCGCCTGGGATTCACCGCATTTGGAGGTCCCGCGGCGCACATTGCCCTGTTTGAAGACGAAGTTGTGCGGCGACGGCGCTGGCTCACGCACGAGCAGTTCCTCGACCTGCTCGGAATCACCAATCTGATCCCCGGTCCCAACTCGACCGAGATGGTCATTCATATCGGGCACGTGCGCGGTGGATTGCCCGGCATGGTCGTCGCGGGTGTCGCGTTCATTCTGCCGGCCTCCTGTATCGTTGGCGTTTGTGCGTGGCTCTACGTGCGGTATGGAGCGCTGCCGCAGGCGGAAGGCATCCTGTACGGGGTCAAACCGGTGGTTGTGGTCATTATCGCGCAGGCCCTGGTGGCGCTGTGCAGAAAGGCGGTAAAAACCCGGCTGCTCATGGTGCTGGGCGTCCTTGGGGCCGTCGCCGTATTCCTGGGCCTGGGAGAACTCGAGACCCTGGTGCTGGCGGGAACGGCCACCGCGTTCATTTCCGGCGCGCGAACCGGAATCCGGCAGCACTGGGCGGGATTGACGGTGCTGGTGGCCGTCACGGGGCTGATTCTCGCGGCGATCCTGTTCGGGCCGGGCTGGCAGTCGGCCGGGGAGAAGCCGTTCAGTCTCGGCTCGCTCTTTCTGTTCTTCTTGAAAGTGGGCAGCGTGCTCTATGGCAGCGGCTACGTGCTGCTCGCGTTCATCGAATCCGATCTCGTGGATCAGTGGCAGTGGATCACCCAGGCGCAGTTGCTCGACGCGGTGGCGATTGGCCAGGTGACGCCGGGCCCGCTCTTTACCACGGCGACGTTCATTGGATTCCTGCTCGCGGGCGTCACGGGCGCCGCCGTCGCCACGATCGGCATCTTCCTGCCCTCGTTCCTTTTCGTGGGCGCCATCGGGTTTCTGCTTCCCCGCATCCGAAGTTCCATGTGGGCGGGCGCGTTTCTTGACGGGGTAAATGCGGCCAGCCTCGCCTTGATGGCGGTCGTCACCCTGCAGTTGAGCCTGGGAACCTTCCGTGACCCCGTGTCAGTGCTCATAGCCGCGGTCAGCGCATTCCTGCTGTACCGCTTCAAAGTGAACTCCACCTGGCTGATCCTCGGGGGCGCCGTCATCGGGCTGGTGCTGACCCTGTTCTGAAGCCTGGCGGGCCCGCCGCCGCCGCTCGCACCATGGTCACGATGCCGGGGGCAACGGAACGATCTGCCAGCCTTCCGTTCCAAACCGGATGTCGCGTTCGACAAATTCCCAGACCACGACCCGCTTGTTGGCGAGCAGTTCCGGGTTGCGCGCGAGTTCCTGCCGCACCAGGGTTGACGCTCCGCCGTCGTTGATGACCGACGCGACCGGCCTCCCCAGGCGCCGCGCCAAGTGCGCCGTAAACCCCGCCGCGCCGGGCTCGTCCAACTGATAGATGCGCAGAAAGCTGTCGCCCAGCACAAGCACCTCGGAAGCCGGATCGTCTTCGTATAAGGTTCCGGAATCAGCTTCCACTACCTGCCGGGAGTCGACGCGTTCGGGCGCAAATAGACGCTCGACAGGCGGCGACTGCATCATTCGGATCAGATCGCCCAGCCGCTCGACCGGGGCCGGCCGCTCCGAATACTCAGTGCCGCCCGGTTTGACCAGGCCGCGCTCGAACAGATGGCGGGCCACGGTCTCGGCCGCATAGTCCATCCCTTCGGGCGACCAGTGCGAGTCCTGGGCGAGGTACAGGCCGGGACGTTCGCTCCCGTAAAACAGCGCCGACAGATCCACCACGTCCACACCGGCGTCACGCAGCCGCGTGAGCAGGGTCAAAGTATGCGGGTTCATCGGTTCAGTGTGGTCGAGAGCACGGCGCGTGAGTTGTTCCGGATAGATGCTGGGTTTTCCGGGAGCGGGAACCACGACCAGCACAATCCCGCGCGCGTCGAGCTCTGCCTTAAACGCAAGGATGGCCGCCAGAGGATCGGTATCCTGGCCCGGCGCGGGCAGGGGTTCGACCAGGTATTGGACGCCGGGCCGGAAAAAGAACCAGCCGTTCCGCCCGTACAGCGTGTCCCGGCCGGCATGGCCGAGCACCGTGAACTGCACGAACTGCATCCAGGGACGGGAACGCTGGATGGCCCAGGCGGCGCTGTCGAGTTCCCGTTCGAATTGGCGGAGATTGGCCTTTGTGGGGACATGCAGGAACAATTCCAGCACGTGTGGCCGTTCGCCCCGGGCCAGTTCGAGTACGCCCTGGCTCAGAGGCATGCCGAAGACGATGAACAGAAAGGCCACCGTGAGCGCAATGCCGATCGGCCGGCTGTACTGCATCTCCGCGTTCCTTTCCTTGGGGTTCTCAGAACTGGAAGTACAAAAATGGATTACAGGCCTGCACGAACATGGTCAGCAATGAAAACACAAACAGGGCGAGCACGAGCAGCAGGCGCGGCCACGACATGCGCTGTACCCAGTCGAACGCCTGTACCCGTTGAAACGCCACCAGCGCGCAGAGCGCCATGAGCGCCATGTTGCCCCGCGTATACAGCTCACCGGCGAGCAAAACCGAGCCGCCGTCCGCGCGCGTCAGAGCAAACAGAGATTGGAAGTATGCTCCGGCCTCCGCAAGCGTCGGTGAGCGGAATAGCACCCACGAAAAGAGCACCAGTACAAACGTGATCGCTACGCGAACCTGCCGGGGCAATCGGGCATACAGGCTCTCTTTGCCGCGCCACCGTTCGAACGCCAGCAGGAACCCATGGTAGGCGCCCCAGATCACAAAAACCCAGCTGGCGCCGTGCCAGAGTCCGCCCAGCAGCATGACAATGGTGAGATTGGCATAGGTGCGCCGGGGGCCTTTCCGGTTGCCTCCAAGGGGGATGTAGAGATAATCGCGCAAAAACGTCGAAAGGGAGATGTGCCAGCGCCGCCAGAAATCCGTGATGCTGTCGGCAAGATACGGCGAATCGAAATTCCGGAGAAACTCAAAGCCGAACATCCGCCCAAGCCCGATGGCCATATCGGAGTACCCGGAGAAGTCGAAATAGATCTGAAACGCGTAGGCGCACAGGCCGAACCAGGCGTCCAGGCAGGTCCGAGATTCTGCGCCGAAGACCGGGTCCGCCACGGCGCCCATGGCGTTGGCGAGGAGTATCTTCTTGGCGAATCCCAGAATGAAAAGGGCAGTTCCGCAGGCGAATTTGTCGAGGCTGTGCTCGCGCTCGACCAACTGGCCGGCGATGGTGTTGTAGCGGACGATCGGGCCGGCGATCAGTTGCGGGAACAGCGCCACAAAGCAGGCGAAGTCCGCGAACGACCGTACCGGGGGCGATTCGCCGCGGTAGACGTCGATCGAGTAACTCAAGCTCTGAAAAATGAAGAACGAGATCCCGATGGGCAGAATGACCTGCAGGACCGGAAACGGCGTGCCGCCAAACCAGACCACCAGCGCGTTCAGGTTGTGCTGGAGGAAAACGAAATACTTGAAGAACCCCAGCATCCCGAGGCTGATCGTGATCGCGGCCACCAGCGCCGCGCGGCGTCTCCCTGAGCCTGGCCTCGAGCGGGCAATGATCCCCCCGCAGATGTAGTTGGCGAGCGTGGCCAGAAACATGAGCACGACAAAGCGCGGGTCCCACCAGCCGTAGAACACGTAGCTCGCGAAGAGCAGGAGAAGATTGCGCTTCCATGGGACGGCATAGTAGGCGAGAATCACCAGTGGCAGGAAATAGAAAACGAAAATGTGCGATGTGAAGACCATGAATCAGGGCCGGCGTGCTCGGTTGGTCCAGACAGCCCAGTACACCGGCGAGACATTTTCTTCGTGGTATTTGTTGATGATGCCCCCCATGAAACACTCGTCAATTGGAAATTCCAGCGCTATGCGGTGCACGTCGCCCACGCGAAACGACTGTACCGTGCCGCCCACTTCGGGCACGCGCGCGTCGGCCACCGCGTTACGCGGCTTCAACGGATTGTAATGCCCCACGTAAATGACGTCGCCGACATCGCCGCCCCGGTGCACCGTGAGCACCTTATATTTCATGACATGGGCATAGTCATACATGGGCCGGTCAATCAGTTCACCTCGGATTTCAACGAGTTCGGCCGTCACTTCGACCGTTCCCAGCGTGGTGACGTGTTCGTCTTCCCCCGTTTGCGTGCCCCGCCCGCACGATACGGACGCAAGCGCACACGCGAAAACCACCATGCCGCACACAAGGCGCCACATCCCACTGCGCATTACTTGGCTCCTATCTCCGCATAAGTCCAGTGGGGCTCCCAGCCCTGCCCCAGAGAAAGCACCGGTCCGTCTTTTGTCGCGGGATGAAGCTGCCGGAGTTCCGCGCTTTCGCCGGCTATCGTGGGCGTATCGGCCATGCGCAGGATGCACATCTCGCCGCCGGCGTTTTCAGCGCCCGAACCATCCTGGGGCGACTTTGAGAAGAGTATGTAGGCGCCGTCCGGCGATACCGCGCCTCCGTAGATGTGAAACCCCTCCTCCCCGTACAGCAACCGGTCGTTGCCGCCCGCGCCGTCGACCGCCCACAACTGCGTGTATCCGTATCCGTCGTTTATCTTCTGACCGGCCGGCCGGGACGACAGGATGATTTGTTGGGAGTCCGGGAACCAGTCCGGGGTGCAGTTCTGAAACGAACGCACAGCGTTCATCTCGCCGGTCTTGGCGTTCATCCGGACTACGGTCCACGATTCGCCCCCGACGTTGGCCACGCCGCAGAACCATTGGCCATCGGGCGAGCAGAACAACTGCTGATAGATGCCCTGGCGTTTCATGGGATCGCGCACTTCGTTCCGGGTCTCGCGGTCAAGCATGTGGATGCCCTGCTTGTCGAGACAGACCACCTGTTTTCCGTCAGGCGACCACGATGCCCACGGGGCCGCGCCGTCCTCGCCCGCCACCGGATTCGACCCGTCGGCATTGGCGATCACGAGCGCACCCTGAAATCCCCAGCGGTCATGATCAATGGTGGTCCCCTTCGGGAGGCGGCGGAACAGGAGCCGGGACCCGTCCGGCGAAAACCGGGGCGCGGCTTCCTCAGAATCGGGGGTGTTGGTGATGTTGCGCCGCGCGCTGCCGTCCGGACGCGACAGGAACAGGTCCCAGGTGCCATTGTCGCTGCGCGCGCCATAGACGATCCAGCCCTTCGCGGCCACTTCCGCCTTCAGCGCATCCAGCCGCGGGTCGGGAGCGGCAGCGGCCACATGCATTCCAGATATGAACACGAGAATGGAAATTAGTCGTTTCATACGTCTTCCACTTCCGCTGTTGGACTGCAAGCACGCCTCTTCAGAGGCGTCGTTGCCCTTCCCCCTGTGCCGAAACCGGCGACGCTGCCCAGGTCAGGCCCGGGACTGCGAGTGAGTATAGTTCGCGCGCGGCTTCATTTTCCATTCTTCCGCCCCCCCCTCATGACGGCATGAGCCTGAATCCGGGGTGGGCGCGTCGAGAACGCGGGCGGTCACGTCGTAGATCTCGGCGCGGATGACCTCGGCAGCGACAAACTGGCCGGGCTGGAGCACCCCGGCGGAGTGAAGCAGCACCTGGCCGTCGACTTCCGGCGCTTCGCGGCCGCTCCGGCCGAACCAGAGGCCACGGTCTTCGTCGTAGCCCTCGATCAGCACGCGCTCGACCGTGCCGATTCGCGAACGGCTCTTTTCCTCGGCAATTTCGGCCTGAGCGGCCATCACGGCTTCCCAGCGTTTCTGACGCACGCGCTTTCCCACCTGGCGCGGCGCGTCCGCGGCGGACGTGCCGGGTTCGCGCGAGTAGGGGAACGCACCCAGCCAGCTGAACCGGAGTTCCCGGATGCCTTCCAGCATCCGGCGGTGTTGGGCCGGAGTCTCCCCCGGAAACCCGACGATCAGCGTGGTGCGGATCGCGATGCCGGGCAGGGCCTGGCGCAAGCGGNNAAGCGGGCTACGAGCCGGTGCGGGCTGATGCGGCTGGACGGACGCCGCATGCGCCGGAGGATATCCGCGTCGAAGTGCTGTAACGGCACGTCGATGTACGGAACGATCTTCGGTTCAGCAGCCATCACGTCAAGCAGTTCGCGGGAGATCCCGCCCGGATAGCAGTACATGCAGCGCACCCAGAAATCGCCCGGCAGGGCGCACAGATCGCGGAGCAGGGCGGGAAGCCCGTAAGCGTCGTCGCGGTCCCAACCGTAGACCGAAATGTCCTGGGCCACGAGAATGAGTTCGCGAACGCCCGACGCGAGCAGCGCTCGGGCCTCTTCCAGGAGAATGTCGCGTGGGACGGAACGCAGGCGCCCTTTCATGAGGGGGATGGAACAGAAGGAGCACGCGTGATTGCACCCATCGGCAATCTTCAGGAACGCATAGGGGAGGGTGCCGGCCCTCCGGCGCGGGAGGGGCGAGCCGATCTTCACGAGGGGTTCCGGCCGTACCAGGTTCGCGCGCGACGCGCCGGACACGACAAGCTCGACAATCTGCTCGAACTGCCCGACTCCCGCAACGCCGTCGAGTTCCGGAATGGCATCTGCCAATTCCGCTGCATGCCGCTGCGCGAGGCAGCCCGCGGCATAGAGCCGGGGAACGCCGTCGCGGGCTTTCACCTCGGCCCACGTCAGGAGCGCTTCCACGGACTGCTCCTGGGCGTCGGCGATGAACCCGCAGGTGAGGACCACCACCGCATCGAGCCCGGGACTTCCCGGCACCGGTTCAAACACGACGCTGCAACCGCGGGACTCGAATAGTCCCGCGATGTACTCGTTGTCCACGGTGTTTTTGTCGCAACCGAGGGTGATCAGGCCGATGCGCATCCGTGAATTCTACGGGGCCCGGGGAAAGCTGTCAAAAGGGCGCAGGCCGGCCGATCCGGGTGGAACAATCGACGGCCGAANNTTGAAGGCGGTCACCGGCGCCGTGTATGTATCCGGCGCGTCTGACGGCGCGATTCACCCCGTCGATCATGGGGTTGTGTCTACATCACGACCCGTACAACGATTGGAGAATTCCGTAGCGTTGTCCCCCGCTGGCGGGGCACGCAATGCGCCCATCA
>DDYW01000198.1 GCA_002348185.1 Candidatus Hydrogenedentes bacterium UBA2224
GGCGGTTGGGATCATACAAGGGCATGCGAGAATAGCCCAGGGCAACGCCCTGGGTTAGGGATCACCAAACAGATACGCCCTGAAAGGGCATCCCGAGACCAGAGAAGACACGAATCAGGCCATGCCTCAATCGCGTTCTCAGATCCCCCTCCATATCGGGAGCGAAATCGAAATCGGGATCGTCATCGGGATCGGGAATCGCCGTCCATGATCTCCTGAGATGAGAATTTGATGAAGAACACGCGTGAGATTGGAGCTTAGCGTGCCCTTACAGGGCGAAACGGGTTGGGGAATCCGATCCCGGGGCGCCGTCACACGTCCCGCTACGCGGACCCGCGTGACTTGCCCCGGGCTATTCTCGGTTGCCCCTTCGGGGCTGCAAAACGCCGCGCCCGGCGGTCATCCGAACGGGGACACGTTGTNNCGGCGCTTGGAACATGTCCCCGTTTCTGTCTTGTAGCGCAGGCGTCTCGCCTGCATCCGGGTCTGAGTCCGGGATCAAGAATGCAGGCGAGACGCCTGCGCTACAAGAGGCGAGGCGCCTGTGCTACATGTCCTCCGTTCTGTTTGGATGTTGTTGAACTCGGAGGTCTCTGAGCTCTGTGTGGCCGGTTTCTTTGCCGGGGCGTGTGTTGCCCGTTCCCGTTCAGAGCCAGATGGAGATGATGGGCGTGTCGGGTGCGGGGAGGGGTATCGGCGGCATGGGGGAAGCGAGTATGATGGCGTTGGGAAGCTGGGCGGTGGCGATGGTCTCACCCTGCACTTCGAACGTGAGGTCCCAGGTCCCCGCGGGCGTCTTTTCGGGGCCGGTCCAATCGGCGAGACCGCGCGCGGGTCCGGGCAGGAGGGCGCAGGCGGTGTATGGCGCTTCCGGGTCGTAGCGGAGCGGCGTCTCGGTCAAGGGGGCGGCCTCGGCGAGCAGGTTGCCGCCCGCCTGGCACGCGAGTTCGATGGTCGCACGGTGGCATTTGGCGACACTGACCAGGGGAAGTGACTGGCGCGGGAAGGCCGCGGGCGGCGTATGCAGTTCGGCGCCCCAGCTCAGCAGGAGCCGCAGCAACTGCACGCCGGACAGATCTTCGGGGAGCAGGGCTTTCAACTCGGCCGGTTCCTCGAGATCCACGGGCCAGATCGTCTTCAGCACCGCGGCGCGCAAGGGCCACGAGCAGGGGCATCCGTAGGCCGCGGTATCGAGGTCGGGGTCCAGTCCGCCGGGGAGGAGAATGGCGGCCGATTCCTCGAGGGCCTGTGCCAGCAACGCTTCGGCGTGCTTGAACTTCCCCGCGCCCAGCAACGCCTGGATATGGGCCAGGGTGGCCGTTCGGGCGGCGGATTCCGAACAGGCGTCGCGCAGCCGCACGAGGAGCGCATCGATCTCGTCGTCAGTCGGCGGGGGCAGCAGCAGTCTGATGGCGCCGGCCGGCCGGCACGCCAGGGCAATCTCGTGGGCGGCTTCGTGGAGGAGATCCTGCGCCAGGGCGAGCCGCGCGCGCCAGAGATGCGTGCGCCGTTCATTGGGCCACGAGGTTTCCACGTAGTCCATGCGGGACTCGAGACGCGCGAAGTTTGCGTCGGAGAAATCCTGCCGGGCGTCGGTTTCGTAATTTCGGGGGTTGTGCCTGTCGGCGGGGTGGACGCCGCCGATGTTGGCGGCCACGAGCAGGGCGACGGGGACGAATGCAAGCGCCCATTTCGCGGGGGGCGGCGCGAGTTGGCGTTCCGACTGCACGGCGCCCGCCGCGGTTCCGGCCAGAAACCCCCAGAGCAGACGGAACTCCAGGGGAAACAGCACCGCAAAGAAGGCCAGCACCGCCAGGATCAGGGTGGTGCTTTCCGAAATCGTATGGCGCATTTCCCGCCACTGGAGCAGCGATTTGGCGAGGATCCGCGCGAGCAGCCAGCCGCCGGTCAGCGCGGCCAGGGCAGTTCCGGTTGATGCGAAGTGGTCCGGCGGCCGCCAGAACCGGATGGCGCCCAGCGAGAGCGAGGCGAGGATGATCAGCGCCATCAGCAACGGCGCGGCGAAGGCCAGAAGGCTTCGGCGCAGAAATCCGGTCGTGCTGTCGTTGCGCAGGAAGCGCGACCACGCCGCGGCGAATCCCATGAAGAGCAGCAGCACGCATTCCACCTCGGTGTGCCCGAACGGCGCCGTCAGGCCGGTTTCCAGCGAATAGGCCGAAGGCAGGGGCGCCAGCGCGGGCGCCGTGAGCCGCATCAGATAGAAAATGACCGAATACAGGGCGAGCAGCCCGACCGAAAACGCCAGCGCCGCCACCACGCTTCGCGCGAGCGCGGGTCCGGCCGAACGCGCGGCGGCCAGCCCGAGCAGAATGGCCGCGGCGCCGTGCATCGGGACCAGCTTCGCCGGGGGCAACGCGAGCAGAAGCAGCGCGCACGCTGGCCACAACAATTCGAAACGCACGCCCAGCCAGCGCGACCGGGCATAATCGGTGATTTCCAGGGCGAGGATGACCAGCGCGAGCAGCCAGGTCAAACGGATGTGAATGCCGGGTATGAAGAGAAACGCATCCCACGGCGCCGCGCCCGCGAACAGGATCAGCAGCCCCGCGCGCAGGGTGTCGCGCCGCGCGCTCATTCGACGGTCTCCGTGGGGGCGGGCCGCGGGGCGTCCACGGCCGCGGGCACGCTACACCAGTGCACGCACAGGGCCGCGAACGCAAAGAGCGCGAAGAGCAGCAACGCGACCCGCCGCTCGCGGCGCATGCGCTGGATGGCATCCATCATGGCTGACGTTCCCCGCGCGCCTGGTGCGCGCTCCTGCCCTTATCCTGTGGCGCGCGAAGTATAGCACAGGGGCGAAGGGGCCGGAGGCGTATCCAGATCGCCGTAATTTACAGCATGCCTTCTTTCGAGAGGCGCATGAGTTCGGCGGGGTGGCGCGGTTCGCGCGCTTCGTACCCCGGCAGCGGTTTGATCTGCGTGTGGCAGACGTCGAGGAAGCTCGACGCGAGCGGGTAATAGTCGTCTTCGAGTTCCGCCGGCGGCACAATCCAGTTCTTCGCGCCCACGACGGCTGGCGGGGCGTCGAGGTAGTCGAACGCCAGCTGGGAGATGTTCGCCGCGATCGTGTGCAGGTAACTGCCGCGCTCGCAAGCGTCGCTGCCGAGGATCAGTTTGCCGGTCTTCTTGACCGAGTTGTACAGGATCTCGTAGTCAAACGGGACGAGCGTCTGCCCGTCGATCAGCTCGACCGAGATGCCGTAGTCGCGTTCGAGGCGTTGTGCGGCCTCGTAGGCGCGGTACAGCGTGGCGCCGAAGGTGAGGATGGTGAGGTCCGAGCCTTCTTTCAAGACCTCAGGCACGCCCAGCGGCACGGTGTAGTACTCGGCCGGCACCCCGTCTTTGTGGAAGATCTCGGTGATGTCGTAGATGCGCTGGCTCTCGAAATACACGACGGGGTCGTTGCCGCGCAATGCCGCCGCCATGAGGCCTTTCGCGCTGTACGGGGTCGCGGGAAAGCAGACCTTGAGTCCCGGCATATGGGCGCAGAGGGCGGTCCAGTCCTGCGAATGCTGGGCGCCGTATTTGTTGCCGACAGATACGCGCAGGACGACCGGCATGCGGGAATACCCGCCCGACATCGCCGTCCATTTGGCGAGCTGGTTGAAGACCTCGTCGCCGGCGCGCCCCATGAAATCGCAATACATCAATTCGACGATCGGCCGGCCGCCCTCGAGGGCGAAGCCGACGGAGGTGCCCACGATGGCGCCTTCGGAGATCGGCGAATTGAACAGGCGGTGGTAGGGAAGCGCCTCGGTGAGGCCGCGGTATACCGCAAACGCGCCGCCCCAGTCGCGGTTCTCTTCCCCGTAGGCCACCACGCGCGAGTCGTTGTAGAAATGGTGCGCGACCGCCTCGAAGATCGCGTCGCGCAGGCTTACGGCCTTGCTTTCCTTGAGCATGGCGCCGTTTCCGTCGAGTCCCACGCGTGACTTTTTGGCGATCTGTTTGACGCGCGGGTTCTCGGCGAGCGGCATGAGGACATCGTCCTCGCGCTCGAGTCCGGGCAATTCCTGCTCGTCGGCATTGGTGAACATGATTTCGGCGAGCCCGGAATGGGGGGTGAGGGTCATGCGCGGCGACAGGCTGTCGTTGGTGGCCAGTTTGCAGGCTTTCGTGACCTTCTTGGTCACGTAGGCCTGGATGATGTCGAGGTCGGCCTGGGAGGCCACGCCCGCGTCGATGAGTTTGGCGCCGAATTCGGTGATGGGATCGACTGCGCGCCACATCTCGATTTCCTCACGCTCACGGTACGACGACTGGTCGCTGGGCGAATGGCCGGTCTGCCGGTAGCACTGCACGTCGAGCAGCACGGGCCCGTCGCCCGCTTCGAGGATGGCTTTCTTGCGCGCGTAGGCCTCGGCCACCGCGAGCGGATTGTTGCCGTCGATCGTCTCGGCGTGCATGTTGTCGGGATTGAGGGCCGCGCCCGCGCGGGAGAGGTATTCGAAGCCCATGGTTTCGCCGATGGGCTGGCCGCCCATGCCGTAGAAATTGTTCATGAAATTGAAGATGATGGGCAATCCGCCGCGATGCTCGCTTTCCCACAGGGACTTGAACTGGGCCATCGAGGCGAATTGGAGGCCTTCCCAGACCGGGCCGCAGCCGATCGAGGCGTCGCCGATGTTGGCGACGACGATGCCGGGCTGGCGGCGTACGCGTTTGAAGAGGGCCGCGCCGGCCGCGATGTCGGCGCTGCCGCCCACGATGGCGTTGTTCGGAAACACGCCGAAGGGGATGAAGAACGCGTGCATCGAGCCGCCCATGCCCCGGTTGAAACCGTTAGCGCGGCCGAACACCTCGGAGAGCAGCCCGTAGAGAAGGAAATCAATGCCGATTTCCTCTTCTTCATCGCTGGTGAATCCGGCCTTGGCTTTCCCGCCGCGTTTGCCGTTGAGGCGCAGGCCTTCCCAGTCCGGTTCGTGCGTTTCGACCGTTTTGAGGATCGCGCCGCCGAAGTAATTCTCCATGATGTCGCGCAGTCCGCCGCCCTTGAGTTCGCAGATGGCGCGGAGGCTTTTGGCGATGATTTCGCCGTGGCTTCGGTGGCTTCCGTAGATGTGATCGGCGACCTTCAAGTGGTACGCCTCGCCCACGGCCGCGCCTTCCTGGCCGATCGAGAGGTGCGCGGGCCCCATATGCTTGTACTCGATGCCCTGGTAGGCGCCGAGTTTCTTGATGCCGTCGAGCATATTCTCGAACTCGCGGATGATGCTCATGTCGCGGTAGATGCGCAGGCAGGCCGCGGGCGTGATGCCCGCATTGCTTTCGAGTTCTTCCGACACGGTTTTGGCATACGCATTCACGCGGATCGAACCCAGTTCGATCACGGCTTCCTTGCGCACTTCTTCAGGGACAACCATCAGCTTCTTCGTCATGGGTCTAAACCTTTGATTCGTAGGGGTTCCGTACGGGAGCAGCCTATACACCACATCGACGGCCCAGCGGCCGATCATGTGAAGCGTCCAACCCAGTATACCCGAAACTAGTGTGCGATTTCATGCCCGGGTCGCGGGCGCGGTTTGGACCGGCTCTCCGCCCGGGCGCCCTGTTCCGGCGCGGACGGACTCAGGCCTGCGGGCAGTGTTCGCGGGGCCGGGGTGCGCTGGCGTAGGCGGGAAACGTGAGTTTAAAACAGGCGCCGGGGCCATCGACGTCTTCGAGCACGACGCAGCCGCGGTGTCTTTTCATGATGTCGCTGACCGCGGCCAGGCCGATGCCGGTGCCCTTATCGCCTTTGGTGCTGTAGAAAGCTTCGAAGATCCGCGCGCGATCCGCCTCCGGGATGCCCGGGCCGGTGTCGCGAATGGTCAGGCACACCGTGCCGTCGTCGACCCAGGTGCGCACGTGGATCTCGCGCGGCGTCTGCTGTGATTCCATGGCTTGGCTCGCATTGATGATCAGGTTGAGCAGGGCCTGCCGCAACAGCACCAGGTCGCCGTAACACGCCGGAATGTCCGGGGCGAGGGATTTTTCGATGCGGATGCCCTGGCGCACCAGGACGGGCCTGGCCACGTCGAAGCACGATTCCACCACGTCGTTAAGACCGAGTGTGGAGAAGGCGTTGGTCTGGTGACGCAGAAATCCCATGGCTTTCCGGACCAGCGTGTTGCAGTGCTCGGATTGCGAGCGGATGAGATTGAGACGCCGTTCCAGCGCCGCCAGGCCTTCTTCCGGCGCGATGAGGTCGACCTGGCTCCCGATCACCGAGAGGGGCGTCCCCAGATCGTGCAGAATTCCCGAGACGAAACGGCCCACGGATTCAAAGCGGTTGGCGTCCAGGGCCAGTTCCTGCATCCGGCGGCGTTCCTGGTCCTGCCGCCGCTGCTGCAGCGCCCGGTTCACGTGATCCAGAAGCGTATCGTTGTCGAAGGGTTTCTCGAGATAGGCGAACGCCTTGTACGTTACCGCTTTCATGGCGGTATCCAGTTCGCCGAACCCGGTCAGGATGATGACCTCGATCTCGGGCTGGAGTTCCTTGATCCATTTGAGCAGATCGACCCCGGTGAGCCTGGGCATGCGCAGATCGGTGATGACCACATCCACCGGTTGGACCGCGAGGATTTCCTGCGCTTCAGGCACGTTGCATGCCAGCAGGACATCGTGGTCCTCCTTGAGTAACATGCGTAACGCCTGACGGGGCCCGTTTTCGTCGTCAACGACTAAAATTGCACTGCGTGTTCCAGGCTGCACTACACCACCTCTATGCGTTTCCCCTCCGCGGACCTTCCTCTCCCTCGGGAACCGGGTATGGATCATTCCCCATGGTCACCGAAATGCTCAGCGTTTCCCCCGAAAAACGATGAACCAGCCGTTTCACGGGGCGCAACCGCCGTGCCAACGTCAACAATTTACCCTAATCTGCTGAAAATGTAAAGGTTGTGAAAGGGCAGCGGGGGCGGCGGAATGTACAAAAATGAACAGCGCCGTCAAAAAACCGCCGGTTCCGTTCAAATTTGTGCGCCGTTTCCGCGGAATTTCGACTTCAAAAGTATGCATAGAGGCGGAGTGGGTATGGGCAGCGTTGTTTCTGCCCGTTGACGGTGAAGTTGTTTTTTGCGTGGCCGGTGTGGTATCACTGGCTCATGTGAGATGGACCGCGCGGAACGGAACGGTTTGTTCCGGAGCCGCGCAACGAGAGGTCAGGGCGAATGATGCGCAAGCGCACCTTTATAACCGCGATGTGGTCGCCGGTCGGCACGCGTGCCGTCCGACTCGCGGTGCGCATTCACAGCGCAGGGGTTCGCCCTCGAAGGAGTCTCGTATAGCATAGGTCAGGGCACAGAGAATCAAGAGACGCCGCAGGCGAACCCAAAAGCGCCTGCGGCGTTTTTCTTTCTCCGGGATTTTTCTGCGCGGGCCGGACCCCCGGACGCGCCAACCAGACGAGGAGGCCGCCAAGATGCGAACCCTACGACCGAGATTTCGCCATTGGCACACGATCGTGCCGGTATTCGGGGCTCACGACCCCACGTTCGACGACGTTGCGCACAAGAAGAGACCAAACAAGGGAGTGTGTAGTCATGTCCGGGTTCAATGCGGACTTCTGGGAAATTCCCACAAGTTCAAAGTACCTTGAGAATGTCCCCGCGGAACGCAATCTGTGGTTTGAGACCGAGCAGGACCGCGAACGGCGGTATGCCCTGCAGGATTTCTTCCGGAGCGTCCTGCCGGCCATCAATAAATTGATCGATACTCGTCTGACGGAACGGCAACGGGCCATCCTGCGCCTGTACTATTTCAAAGGGATGACGCAGGTGGAGATTGCCGCGCAGCTTGACCTGACGCAGTCCACCGTCAGCCGGCACCTGTTCGGTACGACACGGGGCGGCAAGAAGGTGGGCGGCGCGATCGCGAAACTGCGCAAGACGCTCGAAAAGAACGGCTACCAGGACGTGTCGGTCGCGCTGCAGGCCCTCCAGGGCCGGATGTCGCAGGCCTCGTGACCCGCACACGGGCGATCAGGCGTTCAAGGTCCGCCGGAGCGTTTCGAGGAGCGGCGGAACCGCCGTCATGGGGTCTTCCTTGCCTTCGTATTCCAGGGCGGCGTAGCCCCGGTAATTGGCGTTCCGGAGGATGCCGGCGATCCGTTCGAAATCGGCGTCCTCGACGTCCGCGCCGTCGGCCGTGCGCACCTGGATCTTGATCTGGACGGTCAAGGCCAGGTGCGCCACGGCGGCCATGTTGTCGTAGGGCCGGTCGCGGAAGTTCCCGGTGTCGAGGTTGACGCCGAGCCATTCGTGGCCGACCGCGTCCACGATGCGCAGCAGGGCCTCCGCGGAATCCGTCAGGTAGCCGTGGTTCTCGATGCCCAGAAACACGCCGCGTGAACCCGCGTAATCGCACCCCGCCTTCATGCCCTCCACCATCCAGGCGAAATCCTTCTCCGGGTCGTTCTTCTGCCCGGCGAAAATGCGGATGCACGGCACGCCCAGCTCCACCGCGTGGTCCACCCAGGTCCGCACATGCTGGAGCTCCGCATCACGCTGTTCCCCCGCGGGAAGGCAGAAATTGTTCCGGATCGGCATCCCCGAGATGTCCAGACCCAGGCGAAACGCCTTGGCTTTCAGCGAATGGATGTACGCCGCGTCCTCCGACGAAAAATAGTACGACGTCGGTTCAATGGCATCCAGGTTCCAGCCCGCGGCCAGGTCGCACAGGTCATGCAGCGCGATCCGGCCCGGTTTGCCGCCCTGCGGGAGATAATCGCGGAACGAATACGCAGCCAGGCTCAGCCCGATTTTCGAGCCGGACGGACGAACCGCGGCTTCCTCCCCCGCGTGGGCCTTCCCGGACCGTGCCCAGACCGCCGCCGCCGCCAGACCGGAACCAAGAACTTGCCGCCGTGACCAGTGCATGGAGAGCTCCTTTCGGCGCGAAGCGCCTTTACCTTTGGGGGGCTATTTGTTAGGATCTTGCCACATAGGTGCAGAGAAAGGCGAGGGTGTCGTATCCCGGCGGGGGCGTGTACCAGGGCAATCGCACTTAATTTTCA
>DDYW01000167.1 GCA_002348185.1 Candidatus Hydrogenedentes bacterium UBA2224
CCATACCGTCCATACCGTCCACCACACGGATCAGTCGGCACATGCTCCAGCGCCCGAAAGGACAAGCGCTTCAGTCATCTGGCCTCAACTTGGCCGGCGATTGAGTTCCGAGTCGGTTGCACCACGTCCAAAACCTGCTGACGCGCGGCATGGAGCTGCTGCCGCCGTTCCGGCAGGTGGATCTCGGCGGTCTCGCGCAACAGCGCGAGCTTTTCCCTCAGCGAATACGGCGTATACACGTAATCCTGCTCGAACTGGAATCCGAGGCGCGAATCCCGTGACGCGGCGAGCAGCGAGCGTTCCGTCCGGGCGATTTCCTCGCGCAGAATCGTCTCCATCCGGTCCAGCATCGCCTCCGCCTTCCCGGAATCGGGTTCCGCGGCCTGCTGCAGGCGGAGATCCTCAAATTCAAGAACGGCGCCATTGCTTTGCATCATCCGGTGCAGTTGCTCGGCCACCACCACTTCGCGCACCGCGTCCGGCCGTTTGGATTCCGGGCTGGCGAGCGCCGCTTCCCGGTAGAGCTCCAGCCCGGCCTCCATCTCGTCCGCCGCCCGGCGCAGGTAGTTGAGGAACACCGGGAGCACCTTCGTTTCTTGCCCAACCTCCACGCCGGTCGCGCTTCGCGCGTAGAGTTCGGCCTTGTTCACCCGGTTCGTGAAATCGGGGTAGAACACCATCCGCGATACCGTAAACGGCCAGTACGGATTAACCTCCCCGCCGAAGTATCCCATCCACTTCTGGTGGTCTGTCCAGGAATGCGTGAACGTCGTGGTTCGAAGGGGCGGTTCCCGGAGAAACAGGGGATTCCCGACCGCGTTGTTGGTGCCCATATTCGGGCCGGTATCGGGCACGAGACGGATCGCCCGGCTGAAATGGTCCCACGCCTCCAGCACCTTGTCCTGTTGAGCCGCTCCGAACATGCGCGCGGCCACGGCGCCCAGCAGCGCTTCAAACGGCGGCGCGTCCGTCCAGCAATACCACGCCCGCAGTTCGGTCATCATGTTCGGCGTGTACCCGCTGCTGTGGCTCTCCAGCGTTCCGTTGACGCCATGCGCCTCGAGCGCTTTGTAGCGCTCGTACCACTGGTACGGAAACGGGAGGTACGGACTGGTGCCAAATTGCCACGCGGCGAACGTGTCGGCCTTGGAGTAGACCTTCATGTTGCGTGTGCGCGCTTCGGCAATCTGGGCCTCGGTCACCTCGGCGGGCCCAATCTGATTAAGCGAATAATCGCGCAGATGGCCCTTCATGCCGTCGAGCTCAAAACTCTTCCCGTTCTCCCAGGTCAACAGGGGGATGCTCTCGGCCGGCAGTTGCTGGATGAAATAGCGTTTCATCGCGACGTTCCCCGGCCGGAAATCGATGTTGTATTCCCACGGGAGTATCTCGATCGCGGGATTGACCCGGTGGCACTCCTCCGTCACGATGGCTACCGCCCGCGCCCAGTTTCGCGCCCAGTCCTTCACGTGCTCTTCGTCCGCGCCGTGCAGGCCGCCCCACTTCTGGTACCAGAAGCCTTCGGTCAGGAGAATGTACCCCTGAATGTCCGGAAACTCGGCCAGAATGTCGCGCACGAGCATGCGCAGCCCCTCGTCACTCTCGGGCGTGCCCAGAAACTGGTAGATGATCGGCGCATACACCTTGATGCCGAAGCGGGAGGCCCGGTTGACCAAATCCCGCATCCGGGCCGGATCCTGCCGGCGCACCCGGTAGAGCAGGCGGGCGTAGAAGTCGGTCGAGGTCTCCGCCGTGCTGCGATCGCCGTTCGGGTTCGCATAACACGACGCGAAAATCCCGTCAAACCCATCGTGCGCCAAATGCGAAAGCAGCGCATCCGGCCATTCCATCCAGCCCATCCAGGACTCGATCATCCGCATATCGTAGAGGCTGTGCCGCACCGTATTGAGATTCGCGGGCAGGAACGGTCCTTCGCGCAGGTTCATCCGGGCCTCCAAGTTGTACAGCCCGAACATCGCCCCCCGTTCGTCGTACCCGCACACCACCACCCGCTCGGGACTCACGGTGATCGCATAGTCCTTGGGACCCGTTAGCGCCGCGCCGCAATCCGGCAACTGGTCGCGCGTCCCCGCAACGATGCACCCGGTCAGCCCCTGCCAATCGTCGAGCGAATCCCGGCCCTCAACATCCACCTCCACGCGCATCGACGTCGTGAGGTAATCCTGAAAGTCCTGCACCGCGGTCTGAAGCACGGCCCCGCTGCGCTGGCACCACGCCAGTTTCCAGCCCTGACCGGGCAACGTCAGTTCGTCGGGGTGCGCGCTGGCCTCGGCATTCCGCCGCGGCACGTGGACCGGGCCCTCCGAAAGCCCGTGGTGATACGCGTACGGTTCCTCCGCAGGCAGCACCCGGGCCACTTCCCGCGAAAAGTCGTCGTCGGGCACGTCAACCGCGATCCCGGTCGCGACGGTCAGACCGCGCCGCGCGGGCAACTGCACATCCAGCGTCTCGCGGAGAAGCTCGAGCTTCTCCTGGAGCGAGTACGGCGTGTAGACGTAGTCGCATTCCGACTGGAAGCCCAGGCGCGAATCCCGTGTGGCGGCAAGCAACGACAGCTCCGTGCGGACGATTTCTTCGCGAAGGATGGTCTCCATCCGGTCCAGGAGAACGCCGGCCGTTTCCGGGGCCTGTTCCGCGGCCAGTTGCAGGCGAAGATCTTCAAACTCGAGGATCGCCCGGTTGCTGAGGAGCATCCGCTGGATCTGCTCGGCGACAACGACTTCGCGCAGCGCGCCGTCGCGTTTGGCCTCGGGGCTGGCCAGCGCGGCGGCCCGGTAGAGCTTCAGGCCCTCTTCCAGTTGGTCCGCCGCGGCCTGCAGGTACTTCAGGAAGACCGGCAGAAACCGTTCGTCCGGCCTGCTCTCAATTCCCGAGACACTGCGGGCATAGGATTCGGCCCGGTTCGACTGGTTCGTGAAATCCGGGCTGAACACCAGACGCGATACGGTGAATGGCCACCACGGAGTGATCTCGCCGCCCAGGTAGCCCATCCACAGGCTCTCATCCGTCCACGACCGCGTGAATCTGGCCGTGCGGGCCGGCGGTTCCTCGAAAAACAGCGGATTGCCGATTGCGTGGCTGGTTCCCATCGTGGGACCGGTATCCGGCACCAGCCGAATGGCCTGGCTGAACCGGTCCCAGGCGCCCAGGACCCGTTCTTCGCTCCCGGCGCCGAAATTGCGCGCCGCGATGGCGCGAAGCAGCTCGTCGAGTGGCGGGGCGCCGCTCCAGCAGTACCACGCCCGCAGCTCGGTCATAAAACTCGGCGAGTATCCGGTGGACCAGCTTTCAAGGGTCCCGTTTACGCCCTGCTCTTCCATTGCCTGGTAACGCGCATACCATTGATACGGGAAGGGATGGTACGGCACGGTCTGCAGTTGGGCGCCGCACACGAACGTGTCGCCATTGGTGTAGGCCTTCATGCCCCGCCGACGCGCCTCCTCGATCTGCGCCTGCGTGACTTCCGCGGGCCCTGCCTGGCTGATCGCATAGTCCCGCAAGTGGCCCTGGAATCCATCGATCTCAAAGCTCTTCCCGTTCTCCCACGTGACCAGCGGAATCGTGTCCTGCGGAAGCTGCTGGATGAAATACCGCTTCATGGGGGCGTTCTGCGGCCGGAAGTCGATGTTGTATTCCCACGGGAGTATCTCAATCGCGGGATTCACCCGGTGGCATTCCTCCGCCACGATGCCCACGGCCCGGCTCCAGTTCTGGGCCCAGTCGTGCATGTATTCTTCGCTCGCGCCATGCCCTCCGCCCCACTGCTTGTACCAGAAACCTTCCGTGAGCAGCACGTACCCCTGAATATCGGGAAACTGCGCCAGAATCTCCCGCACCAGCTTCCGCAACCCCTCCTCGCTTTCCGGCGTCCCCATATACTGGTAAATGATGGGCGTATACACCTTAACCCCGTACCTGGACGCCCGATCAATAAGGTCCCGCATCCGGGCCGGGTCCTGATGCCGAATCCGGAACAGGATCCGCGCGTAAAAATCGGTCGAAGTCTCCGCGGTGCTGCGATCGCCGTTCGGGTTGGCCAACGCGGAGGCGAAGATCGCGTCGAACCCGTCGTGGGCCAGGCGCGAGAGCAGCGTGTCGGGAAATTCCATCCACCCCATCCAGGAATGGACCAGGCGCGCGTCGTACAGACTGTGCCGCACCACACTCAGATCCGCGGGCAGGAACGGGCCCTCGCGGAGATTCAGCCGGGCCTCCAGGTTATAGAGCCCGAACATGGCCCCCCGTTCGTCAAACCCGCACACCGTCACGTGTTCGGGGGTGGCCGTGAGTTCGTAGTCCTTGGGTCCCGTCAGGGCCGCGCCGCATCCCGGCAACTGTTCGCGCGTCCCCACGACGATACAACGGGGCAGATTCTCCCAGCCCTCCAGCGAATCCCGGCCCTCGACAGCCACCTGGACGCCCATGGAGACCTTCAGATAGTCCTGAAAATCCTGAACCGCCGTCTGCAGCACCGCCCCGCTGCGCCGGTCCCAGACTAGCCGCCACCCCTGGTCCGGGAGCGCCAGTTCTCCTGCCGAAGCGACGGCGTCCGGATTCCGCCCCGGCACATGCACCGGCGCTTCCGACAGCCACGTGTGGTAGGCATAGCGTTCCTCCACCGGAAGCGCGCGTTCAATTTCCCGCGCGAAGTCCTGGGCCGTCACCTGCGCGGGCGCGGCCGCCGAAAAATGCAGCGCACTGCCTATGGTCAGAAACAACACCGTCATATCCTCGCCTTTCTGATTGGAACCCGGCATCGCCACCGTCCGCGAGTCCCATACGTCCGCACCCCTCCGGCCCGGACAGGATACCGCGCGCGTCCCCGTTGATCTCGGCGGGCAACGCCGCCCCGATTGCGTAGCAACGCCATTGGAGCAGAAATCGCGCATCTTCACAAGTCTCGCGGCGCAGATTCTCCCGCCGCGCGGGGTGATGTATCATGATGGCCGCGTTTGTGAAGAAGTGACGGGATGCAACGCGCGGTACACGGCCCCATGCCGGCCCGCGCCGCGGGAGGATTCCATGCGCCCTGGAAAGACCGCTGTCGTGCTGCTGAGCCTGGCCTGCGCCGCGGCGCACAGTCTGGAGACCGGATACGAACTCCCGTTCGCCGCGGGCACATTTGAGCAGCAGGTCCACCGGGCCTACACGACGCAGGAGGGTTTGCCTGACAACGACGTGCTCCGGATTGCTCGGGACGCCAACGGCACGATTGTCGCGGAGACCGCGCACGGAGTGGCGGTCTTTCAAGCAGGACAGTGGCGTGCGGAACCGCAGCTCTCCTCCGAGGTTTTTTCTACACCAGAGCTCGACCAAGAACAGCGCGCGCGTCTGCGGGACGTCGCCGGCGCCGAGCCGGACATGCGCGCCGTCGCCGAACACCAGGGCGAATTCGCCGTAGCCTGCGACACGGGGCTGTATCTCGAAAAGGCTGGTCAATGGGAACTGGCGCTCCCCCGGGAGGATACCGTGCGCTGGGCCCCGGTCGACGTGCGCAGCGTCGCCTGCGACGCCTCCGGACACCTGTGGTTTGCGGCGCCGCAGGGTGTCGGGTACCGCATCACCGAAGAGGACTGGAAACTCTTCACCGGCGCGGAGGGTTTGCCATACAACGACTTCACCTGCATGGCCGCCGGCCCCAAAGGCGTCTGGTTCGGCACCACCAACGGCGCGATCCAGTACCGCGACGGCCAGTGGACGTTCCGGCAGGGGCGGCGCTGGCTCCTCGACAACCACGTTCGCGACATCGCCATCGACTCCGACGGCAACGCCTGGTGCGCGACCGCGAAAGGCGTGTCGTGCATCGCGTCCGAACCGATGACGTTCTCCGGCAAGGCGGCGTTTTTCCTCGACGAAATCGAAAAGTACCACCGCCGCACCCGTTTGGGCTACGTCAACCCCGCCCGGCTCGCCTCGCCGGGCGACAAGCGCAGCGCCGTGCCCGTGTTTACCGACAACGATGGGCATTTCACGGGACTCTATCTCGGCGCGGTAAGCCTCGGGTATGCCGTGACCCGCGACGAGAAACTGAGACGCGATGCCGTCAACGCGTTTCGCGGGCTGGCCTTTCTCAGCGAGGTCACCGAAGGCGGCACCCACCCCGCGCCGAAAGGGTTTATCGCACGGGCCGTGCTGCCTGCGTCAGAGCCAGACCCCAACCCCCAGTTCGATCGGGCCTACGATCTCCGCCGCAGGGAACGCGACGCCCTCTGGAAGATCATTCAGCCCCGCTGGCCCATCGATGCCTCGGGCGAATGGTACTGGAAGAACGATTCGAGTTCCGACGAGCTGGACGGCCATTTCTTCGGGTTTGCCATCTACTTCGACCGCGTCTGCCAGACCGAGCCGGAACGGGACGAAGTGCGCCAGGCCGTCCGGCGCATCATCGACCATATCCTGGACCACGGCTACAACCTCGTGGACCACGACGGCCAGCCGACGCGTTGGGGCCACCTTTCCCCCGATGACCTGAATCGAAACGAGGCCTGGTGCGCGGAGCGCGGCCTGAACTCGTTCAGCATGCTGACCTACCTCTCCATTGCCCACCACATCACGGGCAACCCGAAATACCGCGAAGCTTACCTCGAACTCGCCCTCGAACACGGTTACGGCATGAACGGCATGACCCAGCCCGGGTATCTGTCCGGACCGGGTTTTGTGGGCCACCAGCCTGACGACAACATGGCCTTCATGAACTACTACCACCTCATTCGCTACGAGACCGATCCCAAGCTGCTCAGCATGTACCATTTCGCGATCATGAACCACTGGCAGCACGAGAAACGCGAGCGCAATCCCTTCACAAATTTCATCTATGCCGCGTGCTGCCTCGGAAAGACCCGCACCGACCAGTGGGGAACCGTGGACCTCACGCCGCAAAAACATTGCTTCGAGGACGCCATCGACACGCTGAAACGCTATCCCCTGGACCTCGTGGACTGGCCCATGTCCAACGCACACCGCATCGACATCACGCCCATCCTGGACGAAACCGGACAGCCCACCGGAAGAGGGGGACGGCACGACGGACAGGTCTTCCCCATCGACGAACGGCACGAAACCTACTGGGACCTCGACCCCTGGGCGCTCACCTGCAGCGGCGACGGCACACGCCTCCGCGAAGGCGTCCCGTACCTGCTCGCCTACTACATGGCCCGGGCCCACGGATTCCTCGGCGAATAGTCTGCCGCAGCCATCCCGTCCACCCTGTCCACCTTGTCCACCCCATCCACCGCGCCCACACCCCGGCACGCCATTCGTTCCTCTGCCCCCCCATCAGCGGCGGTTCAGGTACCGCGCCCCCGCTTGAAAAGCGCCCCGGCCCTGACGCAGCATGTAGTCCCGTACCGGCACCCGCCCACGGCTTGGCGTCAATGGTTTGCCATTGGCTAACGTTGGGGAACATCACTCGCCAATGTCACACGGCGGCACTATCGGCCAGGCACTGGTCATGGAAGCCGTTTCAAAACGGTATCCGGGCACGCTGGCAGTCGACCGCGTCGACCTCGGTGTCAACGCGGGCGAGGTGCACGCCCTGATGGGCGAAAACGGCGCCGGAAAATCCACCCTCATGAAGATCCTGTCCGGCACGTTCAACGATTACGACGGCCTCATTCGCATCGGTGGGCAGACGGTAACGCTGCATTCGCCGGCCGAAGCCAAGGAACACGGCGTGGGCATGGTCCATCAGGAACTCAGTCTCGCCCGGCCCATCTCCATTGCCGAAAACGTGCTCGCGGGACGTCTCCCCGCGAACCGCTGGGGCCTCATCCAGCGCAAGGCCCTCTTCGAGGAAGCGCGCCAATGGCTCGAGTATGTGGGTCTTGCGCTGGACCCGCGAAAAGCCGTCGGGGAAATCAGCCCGCATGAGGCCCAACTGGTCGAGATCGCCAAGGTACTGAGCAACAAACCGTGCATTCTCGTCCTGGATGAACCCACGTCGTCCTTGTCGCGCGAGGAAACGGCGCGGCTTTTTGACATCATTCGGGACCTGAAGCGGCGAGGGCTTGCCATCGTCTACATCTCTCACCACCTGCCCGAAGTCTTCGAAATTGCCGACCGCGTCACCGTGCTTCGCGACGGGCGGAACATGGGAACACTTTCCATCGCGGAGGCGACGCCTCAGAAGCTGGTCCAGATGATGGCCGGGCAGACGATCGACGAGTTCTACGCCGCCCGCCATCCCGAGATTGGCGACACGGTCCTGCGCGCCGTACATCTGACGCGCCGCGCCTACTTTCACGACGTGTCGTTTGCGCTGCGCCGGGGCGAGACGCTTGGACTGGCCGGCCTGTCGGGTTCGGGCCGCACCGAGCTGGCCCGGTCCCTCTGCGGGCTCGATCCCCTCCATTACGGGACGGTGGCGCTTCACGGCGGGATCATTCAACCGGGGGACTACGCCCGGGCGGTGTCGAAAGGACTCGTCTATCTGACCGAGGACCGGAAAGCCGACGGCCTGTTCCTGCGCCTGCCCGTCAGCCAGAACCTGGTCGCTGCGCTCACGGCCCGCCATTCCACCATGGGCCTCTGCCGTCCGGCGAAAGACGCGGCGGTAGCGCAGCGTCTCTTCACCACGCTCCATGTGGTGGCCCCGTCGCCCGAGGTCGATGCGGGTACCCTGTCCGGAGGCAATCAGCAGAAAGTCCTCCTCGCAAAATGGCTTGCCACGAAGCCGCACGTCCTTATTCTGGACGAACCCACCCGTGGCGTTGACGTCACGGCGAAACGCCAAATCCACGAGGCCATCCTGGGCCTCACGGCGCAGGGCACCGCCGTTCTGCTGATCAGTTCCGACCTGCCGGAACTCGTGGGCATGTCGGATCGCGTGCTCGTCATGCGCCAGGGCCGCTTGATCGGCGAAATGCAGCGGCAGGAGCTATCAGAGGAGGCCGTCTTGCTCGCCGCGAACGGCCACTATGCCTTTCGCACCCCCGATACCGTCACATCGAACACCGGGCGCGGCGCCGTCCGTCCCGCGGCTTCCCTCCAGGAGCAGGGGCGCCCGTGAACACCCAAACCACTTCGTCTTCGAAGCGCAGTGCCGCCCGGACCGCTCTGGAGACCGCCGGCATCTATGCGGTCGCCGCGACCCTGCTCGTCGCGGGCGTCCTGGCGTCCCCCGACTTTCTTACCGCGGAGAACCTGCTGAGCATCTTGAGCGGCGTCGCCCTCCTGGGGATGGTGGCCTGCGGCATGGCGTTTATCACGTACTCGGGCAATATGGCCGACCTGTCCCTTCCTACCACGATGGCTTTTTCGGGCATCATCGCGGTGGCATCGCTGTCCCTGGGCATCGTCCCCGCGCTCCTGCTCGGCGTGCTCGCGGGCCTGGCCATCGGCGCCATGAACGGCCTCGTCGTCGGCAAGCTGAACGCCAACCCCATCCTCTGGACCCTCGCCGTCGCCTTCTTCATGGAAGGCTTTATGCGGTTCACCTGGAGCAACAATCAGCTCTATCCGGAAATCGAACCGGGCACACCCGGCGCCGCATTCATCGGGATTTTCCGATTGCGGACCGGGCCGGTGCCCCTCATCGTCCTCGTTATGCTCGCCCTCTTCGCAGTGGCGCATCTCGTCATGACCAGGACCCGGTTCGGACGCGAGAGCCGTCTTGTCGGGTCATCCCGCGCGGCAGCCAGAAGCTCCGGCATCCGGGTTTCCCGGGTGGTGTTCTTCAACTTCCTGGCCGCCGCGTTCGCCGCGTCCGTAGCCGGGATTTTCCTCACCTCCATGAACAAGCTCGGCGTCTTCTATCTGGGCCAGGGATACGACTTCAAGGCGGTGACGGCGGTCGTGATTGGCGGCGTCATGCTCAGCGGCGGGCGCGGCCATATCCCGGGCGTCTTCGGAGGCGTGCTGGTCATCGGCCTGTTGACCAATATCATGACCTTCCTGGGAATCACGGCGTTTCGCCAGAATATCGTGACGGGGCTGGTGTTTATCGCAGTCGTCGGCTTCCAGCAGTACCAGCTGCGCGCCCGGGGCAAAGACTATGCGTAATTCAAACCGCACAGTCCGAATTCCCCAAAATGCACTCCGAAAAATCCCGCGATTCGTCAACGAGCACCGCGCGCTGCTGATGCTGGCCGCGCTTTTCGCATACCTCAGCCTCTTCGCGCCGAATTTCCTCTCACTTCACAACGTGTCCACCATCCTGAAGGGGGCCAGTCTCAACGCGACGGTGGCGCTCGGGTTCACGATCATTCTGATCCTGGGCCAGCTCGACCTGTCCATCGGCGCGGTCGTCATGCTCTCCGGCATGCTCACGATCGGGCTGCAGCCGTCATGCGGCTGGGCAGGCGGGTTCGCGCTCGCCCTTGGCGCCGGTCTGCTGACGGGTCTGTTTAACGGCCTGCTGGTCGTCAAGGCCCGCATCAACTCGTTTATCGTCACTCTCGGCACGATGACCATCGTTATGGGGTTGATGCATCTGTACAGCGACGGCGGCTCGAAATCCATCGACGATTTCCGGTTTGCGGACTGGCTCGTGGCGCCACTCGTCCTGTTTCTGCCCCCGCTCGCCCTCATCCCCGCCCTGCTGGTGGCTCTCTTTTCCGTCTTCCTCAACCGCACCCGCTGGGGCCGGGTCTTCTTTCTGGTGGGCGCCAATCCCGAGGGCGCCTGGCTCGCCGGACTTCACCGCGACCGCTACCTCATCACCGGCTTCTGCCTGTGCAGCCTCATGGCCGCCGCAGGCGGCGCCCTGTTCGCGGCAAGCCTCAGTTCAATGACCGCCGCCGCCGTACTCGGAACCCGCACCCTCATGACCGTCCTGGCTGCCGTGATCATCGGCGGCACCCTCATGACCGGCGGAAAGGGCAGCGTCCTCAAAAGCTATTTCGCCGTGCTGATGCTGACGACCCTCTTCAACGGCATCGGATGTTACGGATGGGGGTTCGAGGTCCAGATCTTCGTGAATGGTCTGATCCTCGCCCTGGTCGTGCTGTATGAAGCCTATGCCATCCACCAGCACGAACTCCTCAAAGGCCAGCGCCCGGATTTGCTCAGAGAAGTCCGCGAAGGTACCGTATTCAGCGCCTGCGCCTCCCCGGAAACCGCCGAAGGAGAATCGAATATGCAGAACAGGGACCGTTTCCCCATGGTTTGCCTCACGCTCACCGCGCTCGTGGCCATTGCGGCGATCACGGCCATGTATTTCAAATTCGCGTCGCTTCCCGTACAGATTATCGCCCCCGACGGCGCCACAACCGCGTACCGCGGCCTGCCCGAGGCCGCGCACCGCCTCGACGTCTTCGCGCTTCGCGGCACCGACGGACAACCCTACCTGTTTCCACCCACGGACGACCCCGTCGTGATACCGGAGCGCCCGGAAGACCCGAAGCGCCTCCCCGAAACCGACAGAGGCCACTGGTGGGACATTGAATTCGCAGGATGGCGGGTCGAAAAAGCGCCGATGCCCGCATCGCCAGGAGACGGCCCCGCCGGCAAGCGCGTCATCCTGCTCAAAGCGGGCGATCACCCCTACTGGACCGCCTATGTGCGCGGATTTCACGTGATCGCCGAGGCGTACGGCATGCAGACCAAGGTGTTCAACAGCAACTGGAACGTCGACCTCCAGGCGCAGCAGACAGACCAGGCCATCAACGAACATCCGGACTTGATCATCTTCGCCCCGGTAGACGCCACGGCCTGCACCCCGCTCCTCCGCAGAATCCACAGCGCCGGCATCCCGTGCGTCACATCAAACACCATCCCGTGCGACGAGGCCATGAGGTATTGCCTGGCCTGGACCGGCCCCGACGACTGGGGCCAGTTCCGCATGCTCGCCCGTTCCTTTGCCGACGCGCTGGGCAAGAGCGGCGGCTACGCCATCGTGCGCCACATGCCCGGCAGCTCGTGTTTCTTCTCCCGAACGTACGCGCCCATCACCGAACTCCACGACTACGCGCCCGAAATGAAACTCCTGGCCATGGACACGGCCAACCTCGAAGCCGATGCGTCCCTGCAACTGGTGTCGGCCTGGATTACCAAGTTCGGTGATCAATTGAAGGGACTCATTCTGGCCGACGACGGGTTCGAGCTGACTGGAACGCTGGAAGCGGTCAAGAAAGCGGGACGAAGCGACATTGTCATCGTCGCGGCCGGAAACAGCAAGACCGGCATGGACTCGGTCGCGGCCGGGGAAACCCTCGCGCTCACCTGCCAGTCGGCCGAGGGAGACGGCGCGCTCGCGGTGCATACCGCCGCACGGTGGTTTCAGGGAGAGCCGATTCCCCCCGTGACCTATCTGCCCAAACACATCATCATCCGGGAAAATGTCGACGGGTTCATGCCCGCCCAATGGTAATCGAGCACAGACGCGGTCGCTGAGTGTAACCGGCACTCCGCACCAGGGAGCCAGGAAATGCTGCACGATCCAAGCCACTACGAACCGCCCGCAGTCATCGAGGAAATCCGCCTGCATCCCCGCGACAAGGCCGTCCTGCGCGCTCTGGCAGGCGATGTCGCGGAGATCGCCGCCCTCCCCGTGCACCAGGAAAAGGCGGCGCTCTGGCGCAGATTGAACGACCTCGACAGCGTCCGCCCCATGGTATGGGTCAATGAGATCTGCTGGAACGAGATGAACGTTGACGATGAGCTCACGCTGCGCACGCAGCATCCCTGGGCACAGGACCAGGAACGCGCCCTCCGGCGGCTCCTCTATCAGTGGCGCCACCTTCCCGGCGACATGATCGTCGACGACTTCTTGACCTGCCCCCTCGCCATTCACAGCACCGATTTCGGCATCATCGAAGATGTGGACACCATCAAAATGGACAAGACGAGCGACATCTGCTCGCGCCATTTCAAAATCCTCATCAAAGAGCCCGAAGACATTCAGAAGATCCGCATGCCCGTCGTCACCCACGACGAGAAGGCCACCGAAATCCGCTATCAGGCCATGTGCGAGGTCTATGACGGCATCCTGCCCGTCAGGAAATCCGGCCAGACCCACATCTGGTTCACGCCGTGGGACTACCTCATCCGATGGTGGGGGGTTCAGGAGGCCATGCTCGACATCATCGCACGCCCGGATATGGTGCACGCCGCCGTCGACCGCATGGTCGACGCCTGGATGGCCGAGCTGGATCAGTTCGTCGAGCAGAACCTGCTCTCTCTCGACTGCAACAATACCCGCGTCGGCTCAGGAGGATACGGGTACGTGAGCGCCTTGCCAGGACGCGACTTCGAGCCAACTCACCTGAAGCCGCACAACATGTGGGGCTGTTCGAACGCCCAGATCTTCTCCGACGTCTCGCCTGACATGCACTGGGCCTTTGCGCTCGAACACGACCTGCGCTGGCTCCAACGCTGGGGCCTGACCTACTATGGATGCTGCGAACCGCTCGACGGCAAGATGGACATGCTCCGGCGCATCCCCAACCTGCGCAAGATCTCCGTCAGCCCCTGGTGCAAACCGGAACGGGCCGTCCACGAGATCGGCAGGGACTATGTCATCAGCCACAAACCCAATCCCGCCATCCTCGCCGAATCCCAGTGGGATCCCGTTCAGGCGCGAAGGAACATCCGCGCCTTTCTCGACGCGGCCGGGGGGCAATGCCACGTCGAATTCATCATGAAAGACATCTCCACCGTGCGCTATCATCCTCAGCGATTGTGGGATTGGACCGCGATCGCCATGGAAGAGGCGGAACGCTAACCGGGCGGCACCGGACCTGCGCGGACCTCAGGGAAGCAGCGTCAGCTTGATGTTCCGGAACTGGATGGGGCCGCCTTCGCTCTGCAGGCCAATGTACCCCTTCGCGGGAACCTGCATGCCCGTCGCCTTGTTCTGAAGCTGGCCGTTCACAACCACTTCAAGCGTGTCGCCTGTGCAGGTGATCTCGTATGTGTTCCATTCCCCCGGTTTCTTTTCGCTGCTCGGATTCTGACGCGGCGCGACCCGGAAAAACTCGCCGACAGGACGGGTGTTCTCACTGAAATCACAGCCCATGCCCACCACGTCCCCGGCCTGTTCATGTTTCAACTGCGCTTCCATGCTCAACGGCCAGACCTTGTCTTCCCCGCTGATGCGCACGAGCACACCGCTGTTGGTGGGCTCGCCGGGCCACCGCCACTCCACGACGAGCTTGAAATTCCCGTACTCCTGCTTCGTGCGCAGGTATCCGAACGGCTCGCCTTTGCACCAGATCGCGCCGTCGCGAACTTCCCACACGGTCTTCGGGTCAACGTCCGGATCCTTCAAGTACATGTGCCAGCCATCAAAATCCTTCCCGTTGAACAGATCAACGGTCGGACCGGCCACCGCGTCCGCCGCCTGCTCCGCATTTCCGTTGGCCAGACACCCGAGTACAACGCAACCTGAAACCATCGCAAACACGACCATGCGTTTCATGAGCAGTCTCCCCTGTGGCACATTGCGTTGTCTGATCCCCAGCCGTAGTGATTGCCGGGAACCGCGCCGCCAAACAGCATAACCCCGAATCCTCCCGGCTTCAAACGCCGCGCAGGCGGCTGGACTCTCTGGCCCAAGTGTCCCCGTCCATCCCGTCCATCCCGTCCGTCCCGTCCGTCCCGTCCGTCCCGTCCATTTCGTCCATACTGTCCATACTGTCCGCCGTCCCGCGGGTTCATCTCGATTGTTTCGCGAACGGTCTCTTCGGTACCATCGGGCTCACCGACTCGGAGGAGGGCATGGCGATGATTCGAGGACTCATTCTACGCATGGGATTGTTGGTCCTGGCGCTATACCCGGGAATGCTGGCGGCCGCCGGGGAGAACACGCCCGGCCTCGCGACACAGTGGCGCTACCCCTGGCCGCGGGACAACCAGATTGTCCTCGATGGCGTGTGGAGCGTGGCCTGGACGGCTCCGGACGCCGCAACCACCCTGCCTGAAGGACTGGATGCGCTTGACTGGTTTGAAGCGGAACTGCCCGCCGAAGCGCACTGGGCGCTCTACCGCGCGGGCAAGGCGCCGCACCCCTACGTGGGACAGAACGCCGCGGCGATGCGCTGGGTCGAGGAAAAATCCTGGTGGTACCGGAAACGGTTTCACGTTCCGCCGGACTTTCGCGCCGAGCACATCCGCCTGTGCGCGGAAGGTACGGACTACTACGGCCACTACTGGCTGAACGGCGTCTATCTCGGGCGAGGCGAAGGCGCGTTCGGCAACACCCGGTTCATTGTGCAAAACCTCCGGTTCGGTGAAGAGAACGAGATCGTCGTGCGCGTGGACTGCGCCGGCTACAAGCTGGGAAAAGAGGGCGGCGCGGCCCCGGCGTCCCTCGTCAAATCCGAGTTGTGGTCGGGCTGGAAACTGGGCGCCTACGACATGAACACCGTAGGGCTGTGGCAACCTCTCCGGCTGCTTTCGAACAATTTTCCGTGCCTCGATCGCCCGTTTGTGCGCACGACCGGACTCGGCGACGACGCGGCCCGCATACGCGCGACGGTCGAGCTTCACACCGTGCGCGAGGGTGAGGCCGCCTGCGATGTGACGGTCGTGGTGTCGGAGGACGGCGCCCCGGTCGAAGCAGCCACACACACCGTGTCCGTGACGCCCCGCCCGGGCCTGAATCTGGTGGACCTCGACCTCGACATTCCCCATCCACGGCTGTGGTGGCCGGTGGGCATGGGTGAACAGCCGATGTACCAGGCGGAACTGCTCCTGCGCCGGGGTGAAACGGTGCTTGACCGGCTCGTCGTACGCTTCGGCATCCGCACCATCGAACGGAAACAGGTAACGCCGGTACGCCATGACTACCCGGACAACGGCTGGGTGTTTCACGTCAACCACCGTCCTTTCTTCGTCAAGGGGATGAACTGGATGCCCATCGATGCCCTCGCGGACGTGCGTCCCGAGCAATACGAATGGGCGCTTTCCATGGCACGCGATGCGGGCATTCAGATGATCCGGATCTGGGGCGGCGGAATCATCGAACCGGATGTCTTTTATGAGTACTGCGACCGGTTCGGCATCCTGGTCTGGCAGGACTTTCCCCTCACCTGTGGATGGCGCGCGGCCGGGGTGAATCGCGAAGTGTGGAAAAACACCGTTCAATGGGCCATTTTCCGGCTGCGCAACCATCCCTCGCTCGCGTTCTGGTGCGGAGGAAACGAGTTTCCTCCGGACCATGAGGCGAACGCGGACCTGGTGGGCATCTGCCGCAGATACACGCGGATCCTGGATGGTACCCGCCCCTTCATGGCGGCCTCGCCCGACGAGGGCGACATCCATGGATACCCCCAGTGGGATGCGTCGTGGGGCTGGCACAGCGAGCTCACCAGCGCGCCGTTCATCAGCGAATGGGGCAGCCACGGGATGCCGTCGTATCAGGCCTACACCGAAATGGTCCGGGAGGAGGAACTGAAAGCCCCCATCGGGCCGGTCCTCTTAAAGATGGACGAGAAACTCATGGCGGAACAGTTTCCCGACATCACCTATCACTGGGTGGAATTCCTGCCCAGCCGCTTGCCCCAGATGTTGTCGCGGGGTTCCGCATTCGACAATCTCGCCCAGGCAGACCTCGAACGCTTCACCGAGGCCGTTGCCGCAGGGGCAGGCGAATTCTACAAGATCTCCGCCGAGGCCGCCCGTCACGCCTATCCCGCCAATGGGGGGCTGCTCTTCTGGGTCTGGAAACGCCCCTGGCCCGTGGTGGCCATTCAACTCGTGGACGGTTTCGGCCAGCCCTCCCAGATCTATTACGACGTGAAGCGCGCGTATTCCAGCCCGTGGCCCTGTCTGGAGCCGCCGCACCTCAACTACGTCGCGGGGGAACCGGTCGCGATGCCGGTGCATGTCTTGACGGACCGCCCGCTCGACGCCGGCCTGCGCGTGAACGCCCGCCTCGTGGGAAGCGATCTGACGACGCGCCACGAATGGAGCAATCTGCCGGTTGAGGCGAAACCGGCTGGCGGCCCCGGCTCGTTGGCCGAAGCCTTGGCCGGGCCGGAGCTGGCGTTCGTCGTTCCGGACGACGCGGCGCGGGCATTCTTCTTCGTCGTGCTCGAATTGACAGACGCGTCAGATACCCTGCTTGCCAGAAACGTATACACCTTCCGGTGTCCGCCCCAGCTCGAGGATGCGTCATTCCGGGCCACGTACCGCGAAAAACCGGCCCCGGGCCTGATGCTTGCCGAGGGCCCCTGGATGCGGCCGCAGGTGGCCCCGTTCGACACGCATTTGTCGGTGGCGCTGTTGCGCTCGGAACGGGAATCGGATGTGCGGGCCACCCTCGAAGCGGAGGTGTGCAATACCGGCGACCGGCCGGCAGTCATGACCCGCATTCATGTTCCGGGGGACCTTCGCTACGTGGCCGACGACGCCGGATTCTGGCTCGAGCCGGGCGAACGACGGAAGGTCCGTCTTCGCATTCGCATCCCCGAGGGCGGGACCGACACGCCGTTCACCGCCGTCGCCCGGGCCTGGAATGCCCCCGACGCTGTTGCGCAGCCGTAGACCGGGAACCCGGAGCCCGGCGCCCCATGTTGCAACGCCTTCACGGGCCGGGCCATAATCGCCGCACCGGTCCTGCCTGCGGCGCAAGACAAACACGCAATCGCGTACAAACGCCGGATTACCGCATGCGGGTCCGGCTCCAGAGGAGTTCATATCATGCCTCTTCTCAGCATCCCGATGTTGCTGGCATCCCTGCTCGCCGACGCCGCGGAGTTGTCGTTTCCCCCGGAGATCATTGACTTTATCCCCTATCACGCGAACCCCGTGTTTGAAGCCGGCGGACCGGACTGCTGGGACGCCGCCATCCGCGAGCGCGGCTGGATTCTCAACGAAGACGGCGCCTATCACCTCTGGTACACCGGCTACCGGCCCGGAGACGCTCAAATCATGAAACTGGGGTACGCGACCTCTTCTGACGGGGTGTCGTGGACCCGCCACCCCGGGAACCCCATCTATTCCGAGCACTGGGTCGAAGACATGATGGTCGTGAAACTCGGTGCGACCTACTACATGTTCGCCGAAGGCAAAAACGACCAGGCCCACCTCCTCACCTCCACCGATCGCCTCCAGTGGACCCGCCAGGGGGTCATCGACATCCGCAAAGTCAACGGCGAACCCCTCGAACCGGGACCCTACGGCACCCCCGCGGCGCTGTATGAAGACGGAACCTGGTACCTCTTCTACGAGCGGAACGACGAAGCCGTATGGCTGGCCACGTCAAAAGATATGCGCGTGTGGACCAACATCCAGGACGAACCCGTGCTCCGGCCCGGCCCGGAACCCTACGATGTCACCATGATCGCGCTCAATCAGGTCGTGCAATACAACGGCCTCTATTACGCCTATTACCACGCCACCTGCCCCGAAAACGGGCGCGACCGCTGGACCATGTGCGTCGCGGCATCGTCCGACCGGGTTCACTGGACGAAGTATGCCGGGAATCCCATCATCGCGCCGGACCACTCGAGCGGCATCCTGGTGCAGGACGGTCCACAATACCGCATGTACACCATGCACCGCGCCGTGGACCTCTTTTTCCCGAAAACGGCGCCTTCCGGGGACACGCCCCCCCGCGCCCGGGAGAATCCAGCGAGATAGTAATTGCCCGCACGAAAAACGGGCTGCCCCCCCCGACGCGCTGTGCCAGACTTGCGGGAGAGCCTTCGGCAAGAGCATAATCGCGTCCAAGGCTGGGGCGTTTCCCAATTCGGGGGGCAGGGGGAGGCCGCCCGTGCGAAGCTTCCCTTCGCCACGCACGGTGCGCAGGACCACGGGTGCTTCCCGGCGGTGCTCAGGATGAGCCCCCCCGCGCGACCCCGTGCGGGAAGATATGCCCCAGGAGGCGTATTCCGCGGATTTCCTCTCGGGGCCGCGGCAGCGCCACGAACTATCTACCAAGGAGTAGCTGCGATGTGCCCGGATCCCTTGACTCCCTATGGCAACCGGCCGATGGTCACCCCCATCGTCAATGCCGTGAACTACGAATACGCGTCGTTTGAAGTGTTGCGCCAGATCACTGACGGCGAAATGAACGGGTATACCTATCACCGCGACGACAATCCCACCGTCCGGAAGGTCGAAGAACTCCTCGCTGAAATGGAGAACGCGGAGGACTGCATCGTCTGCACCTCCGGCATGGCGGCCTGCACCCTCGTCTATCTCACTTACTTGAGCGCCGGCGACCATCTGATCCTGTTTCATGACATCTACGGCGCGCATTACAAGGTATCGCTGATTCTCGAACGGATGGGCATCGACATCACGTGGCTCGACGCCGACGACAGCGCGGGCATCCAGGCCCATATCCGTCCCGAGACGAAGATGATCCTGCTCGAAACGCCCAGCAACCCCCTGTGCAAGGTCGTTGACATCGCCGGCATCCGGAAAGCGGCCGGCCGGGAAGACATCCTGCTGTGTGTCGACAACACCTTTGCGACGCCCTACCACACGCGCCCGCTCGAACTCGGCGCCGACCTCGTCATTCACAGTGCCACCAAGGGGCTGGGCGGCCACAATGATCTTATGGCGGGAGCGATCGCCGCGTCCAAAGAGCACTACAACAACCTCTGGTTCACCCGCCAGGCGATTGGGACCACCCTCGACGCCTATTCCGCCTCCCTGCTCGAACGCGGCCTGAAAACCTTCGAGCTGCGGGCCGAAAAAATGGCGAGCAACGCCATGACCATCGCCCAGCACCTCGAGGGGCATCCCAGGATTTCCCGCCTGTTCTATCCGGGCCTCCCCTCCCACCCCGGCCACGAAATCGCCGCGCGCCAAATGCACCGCGGTTTCGGCGGCATGATGTCGTTCGACGTCGGGCACGATCAGGAAGACGCCAAAAAGTTCATCTGCTCGCTCAAACGCATCTATCACGCCGTAAGCCTGGGCTCGACGGAGTCGCTGATCTGCATCCCCCATCTGACCACCATGCTCTATCTGCCCGAGGAACGCCGTTCAGTGTTCGGAGTGCGCCCCAACACGGTCCGGCTCTCCGTCGGCATCGAACCGCCGGACGTTCTAACCCGGGACATCCGTCAGGCGCTCGCCAACCTCTAGCGCTCCTGCCGTTCTGGCGCCGGCGCCCGAAGTTGACGTTCCTCCCGCCATTCTGGCCAAATGTCCAGGAAGAACGCGCGGCGGGCGAAGCGTCGTGCCTCGCTTCCGCCGCTCGCAACAGCCGGTCGTTGACCCGGCTTGGAAGAGCAGGCACCAGGCACGAGGGATGGACATGAACGTCACGATGAACCGCCGGGGATTTCTCCAGGCTGCCGCCGCTTCGGCGGCGTTGTCAGCGCTGGGCGCCGATGCCGTGGATGTCGTCAGCCAGAAAACCTGGCGCGTTGGCCTGATCGGGTCGGGCTGGTATGGCAAAAGCGATCTTTTCCGACTGATGCAGGTGGCCCCCATCGAGGTGATTTCCGTTTGCGACGTCGATGCCCAAATGCTCCAGGGCGCCGCGGATTTGGTCAGCCAACGTCAAAAATCGGGAAAGACGCCGCGCGCCTATCGCGATTACCGGGACATGCTCGCCGAAAAAGACCTCGACATCGTCCTCATCGGCACCCCGGACCACTGGCATGCCCTCACCATGATCGCCGCCGTCGAGGCCGGCGCCCATGTCTACGTCCAGAAACCCACCTCCGTCGACGTACGCGAGAGCGAGGCCATGCTGGACGCCGCGCGGCGGCATAACCGCGTGGTCCAGGTCGGCATGCAGCGTCGAAGCACCCCCCATCTCGTGGAGGCCAAGAAAAACATCGTCGATGCCGGCCTGCTGGGGAAGGTCGCCTATGTCGACATGTGCTGCTACTACCATATGCGCGCCAACGAGGCCCCCGGGCCCATTCCGGTGCCCGAGTTTCTGGATTACGAAATGTGGACCGGCCCCGCGCCCATGCGCCCCTATGACCACCTGCCGCACCGGGGCTGGTGGCGGGCCTTCATGGAATACAGCAACGGGATCGTCGGCGACATGGGCGTCCACATGTTCGATGCCGTCCGATGGATGCTTGGACTCGGCTGGCCCACGAGCATTGCGTCGTCCGGCGGCATCTACCTGCAGAAGGAATCGGCGGCCACCACGAGCGACACCCAGGCCGCCACGTTCACCTACAACGATCTGACCGTGGTATGGCAGCACCGTTCCTGGGGCGACGCGCCCGACCCCGATTACCCCTGGGGATTCATCCTCTACGGCGACAAGGGCACGCTCAAAGCCAGCATCAACAGCTACGACTTCATCCCCCGCGGCAAAGGAGAATCCATCCATAAGGACCCCGTTTTCGAACGCGAACAGTACCCCGAGGATCTGACCGAAGAAGGCATCGAACTCCAGGCCGCCCCCGCGACCCGGCGGCACATGCTCGATTTCGTGACCGCCATCGAAACCGGCGCACGGCCGGTCGCCGACATCGAGGAAGGATACATTTCCTCGGCAAGCTGCATCCTCGCCAACCTCGCCATGAAAACGGGCCGCACCCTCTTCTATGACCCCGGGAAACGCGAAATCACCGGCGACCCCGCCGCCACGGAACTGCTTCTGCGCCCCTACCGCAGCCCCTGGAAGCATCCGGCGGCGTAAACGTGTTCCGCGGACGCGCACGCAGGGCGCCAGACGTGACCCACGCCCGCCGCACGGGTTCCGTTTCCCCCGGGCGCCGTCTTACCGCCGTCGTGAGCCGCCCAGGATCCCCCCGAGCACGCCACGCAAGATGGACTGTCCGACTTTGCTTCCAACCGTACGGGCGGTCTGTTTGGCGAACGTTTCCACCATGCCCTGGCGGCGTTTGGTGCCCCAGAGCAGGTCTTTGATCATGCCGCCGCGTTCAGCGGCCTTCTCGGCTTCCGCCTCCGGAGGCCGGGATTCTTCCGCCTTCTCCTGAGTCCGCCGGCTCAGGATTTCATACGCCGATTCGCGGTTCACCGGCGTGTCATAGCGCGCGCCAACGGGACTGCGTGCCATCACGGCGGCCCGCTCTTCGGGGCTGATCGCCCCCATCCGGCATCGCGGCGGGCAGATCAGCGTGCGCTCGACCGGCATCGGTATCCCCTTCTCCTGCAGGGTGGAAACCAGCGCTTCGCCCACCCCGAGCTGCGATATCACCTCCGCCACGTCGAGCTTCGGATTGGCGACGAACGTCTCGGCTGCCGTCTTCACCGCCTTCTGGTCACGCGGCGTATACGCGCGCAGCGCATGCTGAATCCGGTTGCCGAGCTGTCCCAGGATCTCGTCCGGCACGTCGTCGGGAAACTGCGAGCAGAAATAGACGCCCACGCCTTTGGACCGGATGATGCGGACGACCTGCTCCACCCGCTGCCGCAACACCGCCGGCGCGTCGTCAAACAGCAGATGCGCCTCATCAAAAAAGAAGGCCAGTTTGGGCTTGTCGAGGTCGCCGACTTCGGGGAGGTTCTCGAACAGCTCCGACAGCAGCCACAGCAGCAGGCTGGAGTAGAGCCGCGGTTTCAAAATGAGCTGGTTCGACGACAGGATGTTGATGATGCCACGGCCGCTGAGATCGGTGCGCATCAGCTCGTTGAGTTCCAGCGCGGGCTCGCCGAACAGGTCCCCCCCGCCTTCCCGTTCCAATCCCAGCAGCGACCGCTGAATGGCCGCCACCGACGGCGAACTCACCAGACCGTACACCTTCGAAATCTCTTTGCGCTCTTCCGCAACGAACGTGAGCAGCGCGCGCAGATCGTCCAGGTCGAGCAAGAGCAGGCCCTGGTCATCGGCCAGCTTGAACGCGATCTCCAGCGTCCCGGACTGGGTGTCGTTGAGTTCTAGAATCCGGGCCAGCAGGCTCGGACCGATCTCGCTGACCGTCGTGCGCACCCGGTGTCCGCCCGTTCCAAAGACGTCCCAGAACACCACCGGATTCGCCTCGTTGGCATAGTCCTCGATGCCGATTTGCGCCGCGCGCTGCTGGAGTTTCTCGCCAGCAACGCCCGCCATCGCCAGCCCGGCAACATCGCCTTTCACATCCGCAATGAAGACCGGCACGCCCAGCCGGGAAAAACCTTCAGCCAGCACCATCAGCGAAATGGTCTTGCCCGTGCCGGTAGCCCCCGCGATCAGGCCGTGGCGGTTCCCATACTTCGCCAGCAGGTGAACCTGCTGGTCGCCCTTGCCGACGAGAATCCTGTCCATCCAATACATCCTCCGTGACAATCCAACCAAACCCGTCTCGCGGTGCGCCCGGATGAGGCACCTCGGGGACCCGCCGGCCGGCTCCCCCCGAGACGGCAGAGCACGCAACGGGCCGCGGGCATCAACACGCGCGCATCATATCCCTATCGTCCGGTCCTCCGCCACCCGCCGCCGGGCCCGCCCCGAAAGACAGAGTTCGCGCAGGGCGACAGGGTTGGAGGGTTCCCGGCATGGCCGCCCCCGCAGGCGGGGTTCCGCCCTCCCGTTCGGCCCATGCCCGTGTCGATGAGTTGCCGGCTACGCTTCTTCTTCGGCACTGATATAACGGTAAATCACGGCGCCCAGCACGGCGCCAACAATGGGCGCCACCCAGAAGAGCCAGAGCTGCCCAAGCGCCCAGTCGCCCACATAGACCGCCACGCCCGTGCTGCGCGCGGGATTCACCGAAGTATTGGTGACGGGGATGCTGATCAGATGGATCAGCGTCAGACAAAGCCCAATCGCCACCGGCGCCAGTCCCTGCGGCGCCCGCTTGTCGGTAGCGCCCAGAATCACGATCAGGAACATCATCGTCATGACCACCTCGCAGACCAGGGCGGCCACCAGGCTGTACCCGCCGGGGGAATGCGCACCGTAGCCGTTGGAGGCAAAACCGGCGGACGTCTGAAAACCCGCCTTCCCGCTGGCGATCACGTACAGAACGCCGCCCGCGGCGATGCCGCCCAGCACCTGCGCTACGATGTACGGCAGCAGGTCTTTCGCCGAGAAACGCCCGCCGGCCCACAGTCCCACGGAAACCGCCGGGTTGAGGTGGCATCCGGAAATGTGACCGATGGCAAACGCCATGGTCAACACGGTCAACCCGAACGCCAGCGAAACCCCAAGCAGCCCTATCCCCACATCGGGAAACGCCGCCGCCAGCACGGCGCTGCCGCAGCCCCCAAGCACCAGCCAGAAGGTCCCGATGAATTCCGCGCCATACCGTCTCATGGTGTTCTCCTTTCGTTTACCTGCAGTTCAAGCAAGGGCCTGCCATAAATGCAGATGCGGCCGTTTCGCACAGAACGCACGCCCGGCCGCACTACAGCCGAAACCGGATACGGGATCAACACAGGAAATCCTGGCGCGTTGACACACGCTAACGTGCCCGCGCCCTGCTCCTGCCGGATACGACGTCACTTCTGAGCAGTCGCCTTCTTAATGATGCCGATGATCGCCATCAAGAGCCCGCCGCCGACACCACCACCGGCAATGCTGCTGATGATGCTCCCGACATCCATGCCGCCACCACTGGCGCCCGCCCCCAGCAAAGCCTGGAGTATCTGCCCGCCGACGCCGCCCCCGACAATCCCGGCGATCGAGTTCAGGGCGACGCCCAGCGACGAGTTCTTCATCAGCGCCCCGGCAATGTTCCCGCCAACGGCCCCGCTCACCAACTGAATGATCAACGGCACTATCGATTCCATGGCACTCTCTCCCTGGTTTTTGGGGATACGCGCGTCTAGACCCGTCGTTCTGGCGAGAAACGCCCTCCCTCATATCAGCACATGCAGTAAATCCCCATCCCGCCCCCTCATGCCTCTCGCATCCGCCGGACACGTCAGCACACGGTCTGAAAAGGTCGGCAATAGGTTACTATGCTACTCGAGAACCTCTCGTCGGAAGGCTTGCCGGACACACGAACCACCGCCACTCAGAACTGAATCACATCGCATCCACCAGACCGCACTCATATTGTAGCACGCTCGCAGAAGGTACGGGGGCTCTGGGAGAATCATTCTGGGAAAAAACTGCATCACAGCGGTTCAGCCGAGCGGGCACAGCATACGGCGAAACGTGCGGCCGGGTCCGCAATCCACCCGGCATAGAATCCCGGGAAGACGCCCCCTCGCTGGCCTGGACGGTCGGAGGCGGGGCCTCCAGTCCAAGGTCTGTACGCACGGCACACGGCAAGAACACAGCGTGTCTCAGCAGAGCTAACCCATTTTCGCACAATGTATTACAGCTCACCGCGGACATGCCGCGGCCAGAGTTTCCCTCCCACGTGCCCCCTTTCCGGGCGTGCAACACGGCCTCTACGTTGACCTGACCCTCCCATGTGATGCATCATAAACCCTGTGAAATGTGTTTAACGGTAGGGGAGGTGGAGTATTCCCCCCGGGCGGTTCGGCCTCCCCGCCGGAGTGTATCTGGTTCTTGGCGAATACACGCAACGGCATGCGCTGAGGGTGCGCGGTGCCAGACAAGAAAGGGTCACGACGATGAGAAAGCGGAATCTCGCTACCGCAGGACGTGGTCTTGCTTCGTTGGCCGGTATTCTGTTCCTTGTTTTCCTGTTCGCGACAACGACGGCCCAGGCGCAGGGCCCCGGCCGGGCCGCGCGAATGACCCCCGAACAACTGAAGGCGGCCTGGGCTCTCGAGGCCAGGCACGTGGCAGGCAAGCTCGGTCTGGCCGAGGAGGCCACCGGGAAACTCGTCAAAGCCTATACCGACGCCCAGACCGCCTACACGGAAGCGGTCAACAAAAAGCGCGAAGAATTGCGCGCCGGCGGCGACCGGGAAGGCGCGCGTGGCGCAATGCGCACGGCCTTTGAGGAAATCCGCAAGTCCGAGCGCGACAAGTTCGCCACCGCCCTGGCCGGCTTCCTCACCGAAGAACAGGCCAAGACAGCGCTGGGCCAGCTTGGCGGATTCAGCAATTCGCTCGACCGGATGGTTCACGTGCTGGCCGGCTTCAAACTGGAAGACAAACAGGTCAAGGCCTTCGATCTGGTCTTCGCTTACAGCCTGGAACAGGCCAAATTGTGGACCCCCGGCACCGGCGAACAGCAGGATTTCGCCGCGCTCCGCGAGAAAATGACGGCCCTCAAAACCAAGCTTGACACCGATCTGGCGGAAATCCTGTCCAATGAACAGCTTGAAACCTGGAAACAGGCCACCACGTTCCGCGGACGCGGCGCCGGCGGGGGTGGCCAGGGCGCCCGCCGGGAAGAATAGCCCGCTGAATCGGGCATCACGACGGCCTGTTTCGGCTGCGCAGAAAGACCGCGAATACACCGCATGCGGCCGCGGCAACGCCCGAAGCGCGGCGCACGGTACACGTTAATCGAGAGGTGATATGAAGCTCCCCCACATGACCCGGACTCGGTGGGCGGCCGCTGGTGGCGCGCTCGCAATTGTGATCTTCTCGCTTGTCGCCCTCAATGGCGTCCTGGCCCGAACCACCGACACCAGCGCCACGACAACCGAGCGCGCCATTTTCGAGGTTCAGCAGGGGCCCCTGACGATCAGCATCAACGTTTCCGGCACGATCAAAGCCCGGGAACAGGAAGTGATCAAATGCGAGGTCGAGGGCCAGACTCAGATCCTCTCGATTGTTGAGGAGGGCAAGAACGTCAAGAAAGGCGACTTGCTCATTGAACTGGATGCCAGCAGCCTCGTGGACCTCCGCGTCGACCAGGAAATCCGCGTTCAAAACGCCGAAGCCTCGTATATCAGCGCGCGGGAACAGCTCGAAGTCGCCAAAAACCAGGCCGCCAGCGACGTCGATAAGGCCAAACTCACCCTGCAATTCGCGGATGAAGACCTCAAAAACTTCGTCGACGGCGAATTCCCCAAGCAGTTGAAGGAAGCCGAGGCGCGGATCACCCTCGCCAAAGGCGCGGCCGCGCGCGCCGAGGAACAGCTCGCGGGCTCCGAAAAACTCGCCAAGGAAGATTTCATTACGCCCATCGAACTGGAAGCCGACCGCCAGGACCTCGTCAAGGCCAAACTCGACCTCGAACTCGCCGAAGATCAGAAACGACTCCTGACGGATTTCACATACAAGCGCACCATGGCCCAGTTGGAAAGCGATGTCCGCCAGGCGCGCATGGCCCTCGAACGCACGGAACGCAAGGCCTCGGCCGACGTCGTCCAGTCTGAAGCCGATTTAAAGGCCAAAGAATCCGAATACCTCCGCCAGAAAGACAAGCTGAACAAGATCGTCGCGCAAATTGAAAAGACGAAGATCTACGCCCCGGCCGACGGGCTGGTCGTCTACGCGACGTCGGTCCGCGGCAGTTGGCGCGGCAGCACCGAACCGCTGCAAGAGGGGCAGGTGGTGCGCGAACGGCAGGAACTCATCTACCTGCCAACCGGGTCGTCCTTCATGGCTGAAGTCGATGTGCACGAAGCCAGCCTGACCAAGATTAAGCCCGGGCTGCCCGTCCGGATCACCACCGAAACGGCTCCCGACAAGACCTACCAGGGCCGGATCGCCTCGGTGGCCCCGCTGCCCGACGCCCAGAGTGTCTGGCTCAACCCCGATCTCAAGGTCTACAACACCGACATCGTGATCGAAAGCGATCCGGCCGGTCTCCGCACCGGCGTCTCGTGTCTCGCCGAGATCATCGTCGAACGCTACAACGACGCCTTATACATCCCCGTGCAAGCTGTCGTCCGGGTGGCGGGCACCCCCACCGTCTACGTGGCAAAGGGCAACAGCATCGCGCCGCGCGATGTGGAACTCGGCCTCGACAACAACCGCATGGTGCATATCCTGAACGGACTGGACAAAGGGGAATCCGTCCTGCTGAATCCGCCGCTCGCCGTGGACAAGCGCGAAAACGGCGAAGGGCCGCTGGACGAGTTCACCGCCGAAAGCACGGAACCAGCCGCGCCGACGGGTGCCGTGCCCGCAGCCGAAGCAGCGCCCGCGCCTAAACCGGACCAGGAACAGGCGCCCGCCGCCACGGAAAACGCCGATGCGGATGCCATGCGCGAACGCTTCCGCAATGCCTCGCCGGAGGAACGCGAGCAGATGCGCAAGGAGATGGAGGAACGCATGAAGAACATGTCCCCGGAGGAACGGGAACAGCTCATGCAGCGCAGAGGCCGGCGAGGCGGCGGACGGCCTGCCGAGGGGGCGTCTGAGAACCCGTGACTTCGATTCCCGCCCACTCTGAATCCGGGATGGACGTTATCCTCCTGGAGCACGTCTGCAAGACCTATACGGTGGGTGAGCAGGAAGTGCGTGCCGTGGATAATGTCTCCCTCGCGTTTACCCCCGGCGCCTTCTGCGCCGTGATGGGCCCGAGCGGCTCCGGAAAGAGCACCATGCTGAACCTCCTCGGATGCCTCGATCGCCCTTCCTCCGGCCGTTACATGATCGCCGGCGAGGACGTCAGCAAACTCGACGACGATCGCCTGAGCGACATCCGCCTCAAACATCTCGGGTTCGTGTTCCAGAGTTTCAATCTCATCCCCCAGTTGACCGTGCTCGAGAACATCGCACTGCCTCTGTTTTACCTGGGCTGGAGCACGGAAAAAAGCGCGGCACACGCCGCCGAACTGGCCGAAACCGTCGGCCTCTCGCAACGGCTGCGTCACCGTCCAACCGAGTTGTCCGGTGGACAACAGCAGCGCGTGGCCATTGCGCGTGNNGCGGCCAGTTGCAGCGCGTGGCCATTGCGCGTGCGCTCGCCAACGACCCCAAAATCATCCTCGCGGACGAGCCGACCGGCAACCTCGACACGTCTACCGGCGACCAGATCATGACGCTCCTGTGCGACCTGAACCGGCACGGCAAAACCATCATCATGGTCACGCACGAACCCAGCATCGCGCTGCATGCAAAACGCCGGATCCACATGCTCGACGGCCACATCGAGCGCATCGAGGATGACGCGTAATGCAGATCTTTAATATAGCGCGAAACATCCACCTCGGCATCAAGTCACTCATGCTGCACAAACTCCGTTCACTGCTGACCATGCTCGGCATCGTGTTCGGCGTATCGAGCGTCATCGCGATGCTGTCTATCGGCGAGGGGGCCAGTAAAGAGGCTCTCGAACAGATCCGAAAACTCGGCAGCACCAACATCCTTATCTCCACCATCAAACCCGTCGAAGATGAAGCCGTCGCCAACGTCCAAAGCCATATGAGCATATACGGTCTCCTCTACGATGATGAGCAGCGCATCATCGAGACCTTCCCCGCGGTCCAGCGCACCGCCCCCGTCAAGGAAGTCCGGAAAGAGGGCCGCCTCTACGAACGCGCCCTCGAACTGCGCGTCGTAGGGACCACCCCCGCCTGGTTTGATCTCGTACAGCGGTCGTTTGTCGCAGGAAGGGGCATTTTTCAGCGGGATGTCGACGCCCACGCCCATGTCGTCGTGCTCACCGAGTACGGAGCGCGCAGGCTGCTCGCCACCGAACGCGCCATCGGGGCGCAGTTGCGCATCGGAAGCGAGTTTTTCGAGGTCATCGGCATAGTCCGGAGCGAAGCCGAGCAGGGCGGAACGATTCAAACGCCCGACCAGGAGGTCGATGCCTACATTCCGCTCAACGTCGCCCGGTCGTGCTTTGGCGACATGATCATCCGCCGGACTAGCGGGTCGCGCGAAATGGCCCGCGTCGAACTCCACCAGCTCATTGTCCAGATCCGCAGCGACGAAGAGGTCGAATCCACGGCCGCGGGCATCACGCGCATGCTCGAACGCTTTCACAAGAAGATCGACTACCGGCTCAGCGTCCCCCTGGCCTTGCTGCGGCAGGCGGAAGCCACCAAACGCAATTTCAACATCGTCCTCGGCTCCATCGCCGGCATCAGCCTCCTCGTCGGCGGCATCGGCATCATGAACATCATGCTCGCTTCCGTCACCGAACGAACCCGCGAAATCGGCGTGCGGCGGGCCATCGGCGCCAAACGAAAGCAGATCGTCGTCCAGTTCCTCATTGAAACCGTCGTGCTGTCGACCCTCGGAGGATTCATTGGTATCGGCATCGGCGTCTCGATTCCCTGGCTGGTGACCCGGTTCTCCGGCATGCCCACCGTCGTCACACCCGACAGCCTCGTCCTCTCCGTAGGCATCAGCATGGCCGTCGGCATCATCTTCGGCATCTACCCGGCCGTCCGCGCCGCAAACCTGGACCCCATTGAGGCCCTGCGCCACGAATAGCCTGGGGTCGGTCAGTAAATGCATAGGGCATCTCGCCTCGGGTAGCGCAGGCGTCTCGCCTGCATTTCTATCTTTCCGGGGCGATCCGGATGCAGGCGAGACGCCTGCGCTACAAGATCCCCATTCTTCTGCGGGGTCTCCAAACTCGGTGGTCTCGCTGCTCTCGTTGCCGATGCGCCTGTTTCCAGCTATAATTAGTCCCATGCGCGATGTTGCTCAGTATTCCGGAACCCTCCGGACCCCGTTGCAGCGGACAGTAGCCGCGGTGGTCGTGCTGACCATGGCGTGCGTGCCGGTGTGCCTCCTCGAAGTGCCGTCTACGCTCGCCGGCTCACCACACCCGCCCGTGCTCGAAACCGATTATTCCAGCCGCATCGCCGTGGTCCAGTCCGGACCAACCAGCGAATGGAAGGGGATGCGTCTCCCCCTGGAATGCGGCCCGCCTGGCGCTGCCGCTTTCGCGTTCGACCTGCCCTCGGCGGCGTCCTCCACGCCCCGGCCCGCAGGGCGCGCCTTTGCCGCCTGCGGTTCCCGCACCGTGTTCCTTCTCAAACATCAGCTTCAGGTGTGATCCCTCCTTTCTCGACGCCGCCATGCATTCACTGAATCCGGTTCCCTGATCGATTGCGCCCGGCGTATGTGCCGGAAATGCCGGTCCATCAGGCCCGAGAAAGGAAACGAAAATGACGACTCAGACCCCCACTGTCACGTGCTGCCACTGCGGCAAACCGGTCACGTACCACTACGACGAGGTCAACCACCGCCAACACCTGTGGCTGACGATCTTCACGCTCGGACTCTGGGCTCCGATGTGGCTGTTCGACATCGTGTCGAAAATAAAGATCTGCGACGTGTGCGGTAAACCCACCAAGGAATAACCCCCCAGAGCCCATCCGAAATCGGGGGCACGCACGGAGCGCGTCCGGCGCGACGGCGTGTCCCCGATTGTGATATGGTGGTCTATGGTGTGACTCCCCGCGCGAGTCTCTGCTCTTCATCATGTTGCATGGTTCCATTCGGCTATCCGGCACGTCTGATTGCCGGCAAAACACGGGAGTGTGATTCGCATGAAATCCTGCCGGATCATTCCAATCCTTGCTGTTGGTCTTCTCATGGGTTCGGTCGCCCGGAGCGCGGCGTACCGCGACGTGGCCATCCAGACGGGCGAGACGGCCGGACCCGTCGAGCAGCGCGTCGCGCGCCTGCTCCAGGAACGTCTCGCCGAGCCAGGCATGGTGCCCGTGCGAATGGGCGACAGCGCAGCCTCCGAAACCGGCACGCTCACCATCCTTCTGGGCCGCCCCGAACACCACGCGGCCTTGCGCGACGCCATGAAGGCCGAAGGAATCCCTCCTCTGACCCCCCTCGCCCCTGGGCCGGAAGGTTTCCTGCTCCAATTGCTTCCATCGGGCCCGGGCGGCACGCTGCTCGCCGCGGGCATGGACGACCGCGGCTGCCTGTACGCTGCCGGTGAGATTCTCCGCCAGGCGACATTTGAGGACGGCGCGCTCACCCTGCCCGACGCCTTCCACGTGCGGACCGCACCAGCCTTCGAAATCCGCGGCACGCAGTTCGGCCAAAGCGGCGTCGCACTCAGTCTGGGGAAAAACCGCCCGTGGACACCGGAAGAAACCCAGCGCGTTATTCTGAATTATGCGCTGGCCGGCGCCAACACTTTTGAAACCGCCCCCGGACCCATGTACGACTTCATCGTGTCCTACGGTCTAATGACGCTCACGGACGGCGATGCCAACATCGCGCACGGCGAAGTCCCGAAAGCCTGGGAAGCCGCCGAGTCCATCGGACGCGGGGGCTATGTCTGCCTGTCCGTTCCCGAGGCGCGCGCACGCATGCTTGAACAGTGTGAAAAACAGTTCCGGACCAGCCCTTTCTTCGACCTCGTGCGATTCAAGGGCGGTGACGGCGGCGGCTGCGAATGCGACCGCTGCGATCCCTACGGCAAGATCTTCATCGAGACCGTGGCCGAAATGGCCAAAATCGTCCGCAAATACCACCCCAACTCGCGCATCTTCATCGTAAACCAGAAATTCGACGACGCCGATGACCGCGCCATATTCGATTATCTCCAGGCGGAACCGCGCGCGTGGTTGTGGGCCTTCGGATACGGGCCCGGCTCCGATGCCACCACCTGGCAGCCCGGGCACCGCCAGACCCACCGCATGGACCTGTTCCGTTACCCCGGCTACGGCCCCTATGCCCTGTATCCGCGCGAGATCCTGCGCGAACTGCCTCCGCGCCATCAGCTCATGTACTTCAACGAGATCACCCACTGGAAATACGCGCAGCATGCCTATATCCAGATGTATCCCCGGGCGGATCGCAACGGCGATCTCCCTCCCCACTGGAGCCATGAGATCTACGAACGCCGCCCCGATCAGGCCCTCACGAAGGTCTACTCGCGCCTGACCTGGTTCGCCTGGCCCCGCTTCTATCACCGCGTGTTCAGCGATCTCATGCACTACGGCGTCGGCGACGTCACGCACAGCAGCGGTCACCACGACCATTTCAACCAGTGGCTCTGGCAACGCCTGCTCTGGGCGCCGCGGCAGACCCCCGAAGACGTCACGGCCGAATACTGCCGCACGTGGTTCGGTCCCGAAGCCGCCCCGTTAATGACGGAGGCCATTCTGCTCCTGGAAGACGTGATGCAGGAGATCCCCGGAACGCCCATCGACCGGAAGGAGTGCGTGGAACGCTGCTACGACCTCATGAAACAGGCCGGCGAGGCCATGCCCGCCTGGCGCCAGCAGCAGGATTATGTCTGGCACATGTACATGCAGAAGGCCGCCGTGGACCGCTACACGCAGGAACGGGTGCGACAGCAGAAAGCGCTGCAGCAGCGGCTCGAGACCCACCTTCGCGACACCGCGCAGCCCGCAACGGACGAAGCGCTCACCACCGCCCTCGCTTGGTTCGACGACCTGGCCGAAACCGGCACCATGACGTCCCTCCGGGAGGAAGCCTTCGCGTTGGGAGAGATCAGCAACGCGCGGTTCGGCATGCGCAGCGAAGGCCTCTTCAACCTCGAACACGACTACATCGGGCTGGGCTGGCTCAAACGCCAGTTGGAACGCGCCCTCGCCGCGTCCGGCGACGAACGCCGCGAAATGCTCGCAATGATCACCGACTACGAGAATCCCGGCGAAGGCGGCTTCTACGACAATCTGGGCACCGGGAACAACGCCCCCCATGTGGTCTTCGGATACCCGTACGACCACGGCCAGCCGTACCTCAACGAAATGCTCGACGAAGGAAACCGTCCCAGCCAGGCGTCCATGCACTTCACCCAGGACGAAGACCAGGGCGTGACCTTGCACTATCGCAGTCTCGATCCGGCGGCCGCGTACCGCATTCGATTCACCTTCGTCCGGCCCTGGTATCAGGAGCGCTATGCCGAACGCATGAATCAAAAGGCCCAAACCATCTATGCGGACGACCGCGTCCTCGCGGAGAACCTCGAACTGCCGTTCAAAATGAGCGATTTCTTCACCTTCGACATCCCCCAGGACCTCACCCGGGACGGCGAACTGGAGATCCGGTTCGAGCGGGGAGCCGACGTCGCCCGCGGCGACCGCGTGTCGCGCGAGCAGTGGCGCAACTCCGGCGGCTGGGGGACCCTGGTCTCGGAAGCCTGGCTGATGAAGCGCTAGCACCCGCGGACGACCACCGGGGTATGCCCGATGCCCCGGCGGCGGCCGGAATTGATTCCCCTCGCCGCATTCCTGCATATTGCATGCGGGCGGCATGGAACGCCGCCTGCTCATCGTTAACCGGAACGCCGTCAGGCCGTGCCCGCGCACGCTGGGCCGGCAGGACGCAAGGATGCTCTAAACATGTCCACTCCTTTCTCTTGTGTCATGGGTGCGTTGACCGCATTCCTCTGCTGCACGGCCTGGGCCGCGACGGATGACGCGGCGCTTCCGCACGGCGACGCGCCCCCGCCGGTAACGTTCGCGCACTTCCCCGATACCGCGCACGCATTCGTCTGGCGCAACTGGAACGCCGTCAAACCGGCAAAACTCGCTGAGGTGCTCGGGGCAACGGTCGAGGACATCACGGCGATGGCCGTATCGATGGGACTGCCCGTGCAACCCGCCGTCTCCCCTGACCTGAAGAAACGAGGTTACGCCACCCTCATCCGCAGAAACTGGCATCTTCTGCCTTACGAGCAACTGCTGCAACTCGTCGAGATGACCCCCGAGCGCCTGGCGTTTACCCTGCGCGAAGAAGACTTCCTGTGGATCAAGCTCGGCCGCCTCAAACCGGCCTGCCCGCCCGTCCGTTACCAGAAACCGGATGAAGACGCACGCGCCAGGGCCGCGGAAATCCGCGCCGTAGTTCACGAGGTGTTCGGCGACGAACTCGCGCTTCCCGCCGAGCCGCGCTTCGATTTCGTCCGGCAGCTCAAAGACGTCCCCCCCGGCTACACTCCGCCGCCCCCGGCGGCCGCTCTGAGCGATCCCCGGCGGCTGGTCTATTCCTACGTCGCCGTTTTCGGCGATCCACTGCTGACCCCCGAGTTAAACCCCTACCCCGACGGATTACTCGCGCGGCTGTCGCAGGCCGGCATCAACGGCGTGTGGCTGCAGGGCCTCTTGAGGGACCTGGCGCCGGGCGGCGACACGTTTCCCGAATTCGGCGAAAACCACGAGACCCGGCTCGCCAACCTCCGGGAACTGGTCCAACGCGCCAAGACCTTCGGCATCGGCATTTACCTCTACCTCAACGAGCCGCGCGCCCTGCCCAACGCCTTCTTTGACAAGCACCCCGAGATTGCCGGCGTGCAAGAGGGGGACTTGACCGCCCTGTGCACCTCGCATCCCGCCGTACGCGACTGGATGGGAGCCGCCCTGACCCACATCTTTCGCGAAGTGCCGGAGCTGGCCGGCGTCTATACCATCACCGCGTCTGAAAACCTGACCAATTGCGCATCCCACGGCGCCTGGAACGCCTGCGAGCGCTGCAAAGACCGCACCGACGGCGACATTCTCGCCGAGGTGGTTCAGGTCATCGAAGAGGGCGTGCACCGCGGCAACCCGGACGCCGCTGTCCTGATCTCCGATTGGGGCTGGCGCGGACACGGCGACGCCCCCGATATCATCGCCCGCCTCCCCAAATCCGTTTACCTCATGTCCGTCAGCGAATGGCATTTGCCCATCGAGCGGGGCGGCATCCAATCGACGGTCGGCGAATACTCGATCTCCGCCGTCGGCCCCGGCCCGCGCTCCCAGGCCCACTGGAAGACCGCCCGCGAAACCGGACTCAAAACCGGCACGGAAATCCAATTCAACAACACCTGCGAAATCGCGACCGTCCCGTACCTGCCCGTCATGGATTTGATCGCCGAACACTGCACCAATCTGCGCGATGCGGCCCGGCTCGACGCCATGCTGATCGGCTGGACCATGGGCGGATTCCCTTCCCCCAATTTCCAGCTTGCGCACCGCCTGAGCCAGACGCCCGCCCCCAGCGCCGATGTCGTGCTGGATGACATCGCCCGCGAACGATTCGGAGCCGATGCCGCGCCCGGCGTGCGCAAAGCCTGGACCCTCATGAGCGACGCGTTTCGCGAATACCCGTTTCACATCAGCGTGGTGTACACCTCCCCCGTTCAATGCGGCCCCGCCAATCCCCTCTTCTCCGCCCCAACCGGCTACAGCGCGACCATGTGGGGGATTCCCTACGACGACCTCAACGGCTGGCGCGGGCCCTACCCGCCGGAAATCTTCGCCGCGCAATTCGAAGAAGTCGCGCAGGGCTGGCAGCAAGGCATCGCCGAACTCGAAGCCGCCCTGCAAAAGACGCCCGCGCCGCTCCGCGCCGAAGCCGGCGCCGACCTCCGTTTGGCCCGCGCCGCCGCCATCCATTTCCAGTCGGTTGCCAACCAGGCCCGATTCGTGATGGCGCGCGACGCCCTCGCCAGCTCCAGCGATGCGCTTGCTCCCGAACAGCGCGAACAGCACCTGACCGAACTGCGCAAAGCCCTCGAGTCCGAAATGGCCCTCGCCCGGCAGCTCTTCACCCTGACCCGCGAAGACTCCCGAATCGGGTTCGAACCCTCGTGCCAGTACTTCTACCTCCCGCTCGACCTCGTCGAAAAAGTGCTCAACTGCCGCTTTCTCCTCGAGTTTTGGGGACACAATACTTAATTAATCTCTTGACAAAAACGTATCTACTTATATTGCAGACATTTGCGAAAATAATTAAGTATTGTGTCACCGAAATTGAAGGGGGGCTGACATGCCGGCGCCAAAGCGATTCGCTCGTTTTCTGATAACCGCAACGTGCTTTTTGTGTCTCGGTCAGGGTGTGCCGGCGCAGGAACCGCCCATGGCCGTGTTCGATCTGGGCACCGCGCGTCTCGCGATTGACGCCCAAGGCTATGCAACGCTCGAACTGGCGGCCGCGGACGCTTCCTGGCCCGCCGTGGCCCAGCCACTCGTCCGCCTGGACACCGAAGCCGGCCTGCTCCTGCCGGAATCCGTGACCGCGCAGAACGAGCGTCTCACGGCACGCTTCCCCGGGGGCGCTCTCTGCGAAATGACGGTCACACCCGGCGCGGGGTTTCTTATATTCGAGGTGACCCGCCTGGAAGCGCCCGGTGCGACCCGCCTGAGGCTTCTGTCGCTTCCCGTGCCCGAAGGCGCCGAGATCATGTCGACACTGAACGCCGCCAGAACGCCCACCCATATCGCCGCGCTGTCCGCGGCCGAGATTAACGTGCACGCCTACACGCAGGTCATTGGCCGCAGTGACGGCGATAAAGCCGGATGTTCCCACGAATTCCTGCCCACGGACGAGGCCAGGGTGGGCGCTACGGCAGCCCGGTTCACCGCCACAGCCGGCGCCGAGGCGGGCGGCTGGAGCGTCGTAAGCCGTGACTTCTCCCGCCCCCTGGACCTCAGCGGCTGCACCGCCATCCGCGCCTGGGTTCACGGCGATGCCAAAGGTCAGCTGCTCAAGATCCAGCTCAGTGACGGGCGCGGCGGATACCGCGACACCTACATTCCAATCACGTTCCAGGGCTGGCAGCAGGTCACGATCGACAAGCCCGCACTCGACAGCCTGCGCTATGACCATGTCGCCACGCTCAGCATTTACTACAACGGCCTGCCCGCCGGCCAATCGGTCTCCTGCATTGTCGACCACATTGAGGCCCTGGTGGAGCGCGATGGAACGCAAGAGGCGGTCCTGCTCGAAGATTTTGAGCGTCCGGGCTCCCTGTTCTGGCGCGCGAAGACACAGACCCTGAACCTCGAGACCCTCGCCGGACACGGACTCCTGCCCGCGCGCTTCGGACTCCTTGTCAGCCCGCAACAGGAGTTTCTCGACGCCATGGAGCGGTTCGAGCTCGCCGCCAACCTGCCCAGTCCCCATCCCGATGGCGTATGGAACAAGCGCTCGCCCTGGATCCAACGGTCCTACCTCTTCATCACCCGCTTTGACGCGTCCCAGACCGACGACGTCATCGCCATGGCACGGCGCGGCGGATTCGACATGATTCTCATCCTCCAGGACTCCTGGACCCGGGCCACCGGCCACTTCGAGGTCAACACCGACCATTTCCCCGGCGGTCTTGATGCCCTCGTCAGCACCGTTCAACGTCTCAAAGAGGCGGGATTTCACGTCGGCTTCCACATGCTCGGCGCCTCGATCTATCCCCCGGACCCCTACCTGACCCCCGTGCCCGATCCGAGGCTGGTCAAGGGCGCATCCAATGAGCTCGCGGCCGACATCGACGACACGGCCGACTTTCTTCCAACGGTTGCCCCGCCGGAGGGTTTTCCCGCCGAAGACGGCGGGTACATGGGCGATGGGACCGTGATTCGGATCGACAACGAGATCATCCAGTACCGGACGCTCACCCAGGAAGCCCCCACGGGATTCGCAGGCTGCCAGCGAGGCCATCTCGGCACCACGCCCGCGCCCCACGCCCAGGGCGCGCCCATCACGCACATCCGGCGCGCCTACGGCTACCATATGTACGATATGGACACCACCCTGATCGACGAAGTCTCCACCCATTTCGCCCGTGTTGCCAATGCATGCGACATCGACATGATCTACTTTGACGGTTCCGAGCGTCTCCAGGGTGATCACTGGTATTACAACGCCAAGCTCCACAAAACATTCTTCGACAAACTCGCCCGCAAAGACATTCTGCTTCAGGCCAGCAGCTTCAGCCATTACTCGTGGCACATTCTCGCCCGCAGCGCGTCCGCCGACGGCCATGGCGATCTCAAGGGCTATCTCGACGAGCGCTCGGGCTGGCTCGATGCGTTCAAACGCAACGCCATGCCGCTCGACATCGGCTGGTATTACGGCTACGACCCCAACTGCACCCTCGACATGTACGAATACGTCCTCGGCGCCACTATCGGCTACGATTCGTCGATGTCGTTCCAGGTATCGCTCGATGCCGCACGAAAACACCCGTTCACGGGCGACATTCTGGATTGCATCGCCCGCTACGAGCGTCTCCGCCTTTCGGACCGCGTTCCCGCCGAAATGCGCGAACGCTTGCGCATCGAGCCGGCCCTCGCCGGCGAAAAAACGCCCGAGGAACGCGCGAAACTCCTCGATATCCGCCGCGAATACCGCCTGCTCGGCCCCGAAGGCGAGGAGATCTTTCAGCGCGTCATCTACACCCCCTGGCAGGAGGTGAATGCCGCTGTTCCAGAGAGCGCGCAATGGCGGGTTCGCGTGCCGATCGGCCCCGCCCGCGTCGGCGTTCAGCTCCATGCCCTGCCGGGACCGTGGACCGCCCCGGGACCCTCCTGGAACGCCCCGGGCGCCGTGACCCTCGAGACTTTTGACGATCTCGCGCCCTATGTCCCCGGCGCCGCCGCGGGCGTGACCGCCATCGCGCACGGAGAAGCCGGCGCGACCCTCGAAGGCGTCACGCAGCAATTCGCCTTGTCTACGGACGATCCCAGGGAAGGCGCCTCCTGCGCGGTGTATTCAGCCCAGAGCGCTTTGAGCACAGACTCCGGCTGGACGGTCATCGGTAAATCGTTTACGCCTCCGCTTGACCTCTCAAACCACCGGGCCATTGGCTTTTGGTTGCGCGGCGACAGCCGCGGCGGCAGTTTCAAACTCCAGTTGCTCGACGGCGCGAAAGCGGCCGATTTCTACATCGTCAACAACTACACCGGCTGGCGCTACCACCAGCTGCCCCGGCCCGAGCCGGACCCTATCGACTACGCGCAGGTGAGCCGCCTCAACCTCTACTACAACGGCCTGCCCGCCCAGACGTCCGTGTCCTGCGCCGTCGACGACATCCGGGCCCTGCCCGCGCTCGATGACCGCAGCCTGGCGGATCCCTGGGTCGCGATCGACGGGCGCCGCATCGAATGCCCCGGAAACCTCAGCGACGGCCAATACCTCATCCTCTGGCCCGGCGAACCCTCGCGACAGTACGGTCTCCCGCTGGAAGGCCCGCCGCTCTCCGGCGCGCCAGTCGAGACCTTCGAACTGCCTGAAGGCGAATACACCGTCACCTTCGGCTGCGCGGGAGCGCTCATGGCGCCGGTGCGCGCGCGAATCACCCTGCAACCGCCTGAGTCTCATGTGATGCCGGGCGCGCGTTGATGCGGGACGGGCCGCGCTCCTATACTCGCTGAAAGACAAACCCGGCCACCCTGAAGTGACCGGATGACCACGGGGGATTGTGTGATGCCGTTTTCATGCCGTATGCCAATGTCTGCCGTCGTTGCGGCGGCCGTTCTCTGTTCCTTCCCCGCTCCACCGGCCGCGGCGCAAGAAGCCGTTCCCTCCTCGTGCGAACCCGTCACCCCGAACGCATTTCAGGGGTCAGACTCCGAGCGCATCAACCAGGCCATCGCCACCGCGGCCGCTTCCGGCCGCCGCGTCGTCATCCCGAAAACCAATCACGCCGCGGACGGGCCCCGGGACGTCTGGCTGCTCGATTCGGCGATCCTCGTCCAGAGCGGGACCACCCTCGAGCTCGAAAACTGCCGCATCAAGCTCTCGGATCGCTGCCGCGACAACATCATCCGCAGCGCAAACTGCGGCCTGGGCATTACGGAAATCGCCCCAATCTCGAACGTCTCCATTCGCGGTATCGGCGCCGCCGTGCTCGAAGGCGCCGACCACCCCCGCGCCACGGGCGACAGCGCCAAGATTCTCGCCGAACGCACCTACGGCACCGACGCCGGCGTCCAGAGCGAAAGCCAGAGCGGCGACTGGCGCAACATCGGCATCCTCATGGCCTTTGTCGAGCAGTTCAGCATCGAAAATCTCCGGCTCGTCGACTCGCACGCCTGGGCCATTTCGCTCGAACGCTGCGCCTACGGAAAGATCCGCGACATCGACTTCGCTTCCACGGGGCACAGGACCATCGATGACACAACGCAAACCATCCTCAATCAGGACGGACTCGACCTGCGCCAGGGATGCCACGATATTCTCATCGAAAACCTCACCGGGTACACCGGCGACGACCTCCTGGCCCTTACGAACATCCTCAGGGCCGACAGCACCGCCGGTTCCACCGAATCGACCATGGTCAGCGCCGCCGTCAACCGCGGAGACGGTCTGGACGACATCCGCAACATCACGATTCGAAACCTCCGCGGGTACTGCGCGGGCGGCCATCATATCGTGCGCTTCCTCAACGCCAGCGGACTCCAAATTCACGACGTGATTCTCGACGGTCTCATCGACACGTCCGGTTCCGCGCAACCCTGCCGCGCGGCCGTCAAAATCGGCGACAGCAATCCGCGCTGGGGCGGCGTGACCCCCCTGGGAGACACCTACCGCCTCTTCATCAGCAACATCATGAGCCGTTCCCAGCACACGGTGCTGATTGCCGGCTCGCTGTCCGATTCCATCGTCTCCAATGTGATCAAATATGAGGCCGAGGGACCGCCCATCGCCTTCGAATCCGGTGAAGACAATGTCCGCAATGTCATCTTCAGCAACGTCCAGGGAATCACGCCGCCCACGGAATAGCCAGAGGTATTCGCGCAAACGAAGATGACATCCCAGGTTTTCTTTCCAGGATTGCAGGAGGCGCGCCGCGTCAGCGCGACACGGCGCTCGCCAGCACGGATTTTACGCCTTGGCTCTCCAGGATCTTGTTGAACTCGGCGAGTTCCGCATCGTCCACGATGGTGTAGAGGAACTGCTTGACGCCCCGCTGGTCAAGCGTCTGTACAAGCGCCTTCTCGAAATCCTGTTTGCTCGCCGCCACCACCTGGCACCCCAGCGACACGTTCGGCTGAAGCGGCGTCTCGCTGTCTATCGGCCGCTTCGAATAGGCCGAATGGATGTTGGCCCCCGTAATCTGCTGTTCGCCCTTGATCCCGACCCGCGTGCCGGGCGCCGCATTGCCCTTCAGGCGATAGCCGGGATCCGTGCCGCGGTGCTTGCCGCGCACGTACGTCACCTGTTTCGATTCCAGGCGGCCTACGCCCTTGCTCTCGCTGCTCGACTCCGTCGTCATGCGGTATTCAAACACCTCCGCCGGGCCCGAAGCCGTCTCCAGCACAAGGTACATCGTGTCGTCGTAGGTCTTGTTCCAATTCTGCTTCAACCCCTTCTCAAAATCGAGTCCGCGCACCGCGATCGCATTCGCCGCGGGCTTCTTGCCCTCAGGCCCCGCCCACTCGCCGCCCTTCAGCATCACAATCAGCCGCGCTTCCATCGCGATCGCTTGTGCATCCACCTCTTCGTATACCCGCCGGAATGCACTCGCCGTCTCCGCCTGTACCGGTTCCGGCACTTCCTTGTAGAATTCCGTCGCGAATTCCTCTTCCCCGGCCAGCCGCATCGCTTTCATCGCGACGGCTTTGTCCGTCAACGACCGCAATTGCCGCGTCTGTACCACCACTGGCACTTCCGAAACATTGCCCTTGTCGTCGACAGATTCCAGCATAACCGTCTCGTCCTTGAGCGGCTCGGGAGCGCCGAACATCTGGTACACGCGGGTCTCGAAATCCACCCCCATCTCGCGGCTCACCGCTTTGGCGAGGGCCTGAGCCCGCCTGTTCAACCTCTGCTCGAGGGGGCTCTGGCCGGAGGCCGCCGCATCGGCGTTCGCTTCTCCCTCCGGAGGCTGCGCTTTGCGCACCTCGCTCATTTCGCGCAGAATCCCCGCGATGCGCGACGAAGCGCCGGACAGGGCCTTCTTCTCAGGCGCCTGTTTCGCCTCCGGTTTCGGGGCCGTGGCACATGCCGGTAGAAGCAGCAGGAGGGCTGCCAGGGTTGCAAGATAGAGACATGCGCCGGGCCTCATCATACCAATTCTCCTGTGCCGCCAATGGCCAGTGACCTTCTCTCTATACACTTATCATACCACCCTCGACCCCGCAAGCGGATCCAGCATAATCGCTGCGGCTCCCGTGCGTTCTGCCCCACGCCCGGGGCACCTCGCCGGGGGCGTGGTGGACCGAGTGGACCCTGTGGACGTGCCTGCCTGAACGATTGTGAAGGGGGTTCTTTCTCCGGTGCAGGACCACGCGGAGCCACGCGGCCCGCGTGGACGGGGGTGGANNGTCCATCCCGTCCATCCCGTCCATCTCGTCCATCTCGTCCATCTCGTCCACCCCGTCCATCCCGTCCACCCCGTCCACCGCTCCGCGCTCGAACGCCGGGCATACCACTCGTTCCTCTGCCCCCCCGTCAACGGCAACCGCATTTGTCTCGTGCCTATAAGGCGATTCGGGCTTCTTCCACCTCCTTTCTTACTCCCCCGGCATCTGCTAGACTCGGGCCTTGTCTTTCCCCAAACGTTAAGGAGATGATCCCGAATGACCTCTCGCCGGCCTGAACCGTTCAAGAACATTTGCGCCGCGTTCTTCATCCTCGCGATTCTAGCGGCGGGCATGCCGTCCCGGGCTGCGGTTCCCGACGGGCCGCCCGTACTGGAAAGCACCGGGCTCCGGGTCGCCTTCGACCGCGATTCCGGGCGCCTCGCCGAGTTTACCGACAGAGTGAACGGGCACGCCTTCGTCGAGGCCGCGGCTTCGGGCGATCTTTGGACTCTCCACATGCTGACGCCCCACCCCATCACCCAGATCGCGCCGGGCAGCGCCCGGGCCTTCACGTACGCGTTCCTGGACGACCATAACGGAGCCCTGAAACTCGTGTGGCGCGAGTTCGGCGTGACGGAAGCCCCTGAATTGCAGGTAATCGCGACGGTCTCGCTCGACCCGGATCTCCCCACCGCATATTGGAGCATTGCGGTTGAGAATACGGCGGAACTCCCGCTCGCCACGCTCCGATTCCCGCGGATTCCGGGGATCGCTCCCCAGGAAAACGAACGCCTTGCCGCACCGATCTGGATGGGACAACTCGCCGAGGAGCCGCGCCGGTTTCTTTCCCCCCCAGACAAGCCCGGCCGCATGGAATGGGAATATCCCGGAGTGCTCTCGCTGCAATGCCTCGCCTACTATCAGGACCACGGCCCGGGCCTCTTCATCGGCGCGGACGATTCGTCGGCCTTCGCGAAACGCTTCTGTGTGTTTGGAGGCGCCGGGAATCAGGTCGGTTTGGAGCTTGTGCACCTGCCCCAGGGGGGCTCGGCCGGGGAACACCGCTACGAACCGGCGTACCGGGTCGCGCTCGGCGCCTTCGAAGGCGACTGGTTCACCGCGGCCGAACGGTACCGCGGGTGGGCCCTCCAGCAACCCTGGGCCCGGGAAGCCCGCCTGAAAACCGGCCGCGTCGAGAACTGGGCCACCGAAACCGCGCTCTGGGTGTGGAACCGCGGCCGCTCCGGACAGGTGCTTGCCCCGGCCCGCGCGCTTCAGGAACGGACCGGCCTGCCCGTGAGCGTCTTCTGGCACTGGTGGCACGGCTGCCCCTACGACATCGGATTCCCGGAGTACCTCCCGCCCCGCGAAGGCGCAGAACCCTTTCGCGACGCCGTGCGCGCCGCCCGCGAGGCCGGAATCAACGCGATGGTCTACATGAACCAGCGCCTCTGGGGAATGACCACCAAAAGCTGGACCACGGAAGGCGCCGAACGCTTCGCGGTCAAAGGACCCGACGGCACGGTGCATCCCGAAACCTACAACACCTTCCAACCCGCGCCCTGCGCCGCCATGTGCATGGGCACCTCATTCTGGCGCGATACCTACGCCGGACTCGCCGAACAGGCCGTGTCCGGCCTCGGCGTCAGCGCCATCTACATGGATCAGGCCTGCGCCAGCCTGCCCTGCTACGATCCGGCCCACGGCCATCCCATCGGGGGCGGCACGTATTGGATCGACGGATTCCGCAGCCTCCAGGAGGACATTCGCACACGCTGCGACGCGCAACCCGATGCCCCCGGGCAGGCGAACGTCGTCCTCGCCGGCGAGGGCTGCGGGGAAGCCTGGCTGCCGTATCTCGACCTCATGCTCAGCCTCCAGGTCAGCCTCGAGCGCTACGCTCACCCGGGCGTCTGGGAACCTATTCCCTTTTTCCACGCGGTCTATCACGGCTACGCCATCTTCTTCGGGAACTATTCGTCGCTGACCATGCCCCCCTACGACGAACTGTGGCCCGCCGAGTTCGCGCCGAAAGACCCCCTCGAATTGCTCGACACGATATTCTCGCAGCAGTTCCGCCTTGAACAGGCCCGCGCGTTGGTCTGGGGACAACAGCCCACGATCGCCAATTTCCTCCCCGCGCATTTCGAAGAGCGGCCCGCTGAGCTCGCATACCTGATCCGTCTGGCGAAGGTCCGGCAGCAGGGACTCGACTACCTCCTCCACGGAACGATGCTGCGCCCGCCAGCCGTCGGGCTCCCTGACGAGGAGATCGACATCTCCCGCCTGTCCATCTACGCGGGCCAGCAGGACGCGCTGAAACAGTACCGGAAAGCCTGTCCGCGCGTCATGGCCAGCGCGTGGCAGGCAGCCGACGGCAGCGTGGCCATCGTCCTCGCGAACGTGACCGACGCCCCCCAGACGCTATCGCTCGCGCTGCCCCGCGAGACTTATCCCCTCCCCGCCTCCTGCACGCTGGCGCGCATCGACGAGGAAGGCGTTCAGGAAATGGGACCGTTCGGCGGCGACGCGCCCCTGGAGGCGACTCTGCCCCCCGCCGGCGCGTGCCTGTACACGTTTACCGCTGCCGCGAACTGATTCGGACGCGCACCGTGCCGCGGCCGCCGCGTTATGGCTGCCCCGAATCCGCCTGTTGCGCTTCCTCGGCGGCGAGAGCGGCCACGGTCTTCTTGAACCACGCCGCGCATTCCACGACTTGCGGCAGGTTATTCTCCCAGTTCGATTCGTATTCGATGCCAAACAGGCCCGGCGTGAGCCCGAGTTCGCGGATGGTCCGCAGCACCTGCTCGAGTTCGCCGCAACCCTGGCCCCACGGCCGGTCCGTTCCGTCGGGCGCGGCCCGGTCCAAATCCTTCAAATGCAAGGTAAGCAGGCGTTTGCCGAGTTTCCGCACGCTCTCGCTCGGGTCCAGTCCCGAACGCAGCCAGTGACCGGTGTCCGCGCACACGCCAATGCGGGGGCTACGGCCCTCGCACACCTTCAGGGCCTCTTCCGGACTCCAGTACCGCGATTTGCCCTCCGGATGGTTGTGGATCGCCACGTTGATGCCGAATTCATCGCAGCAGCGTTCGATCACATCCATGGATTCGGGCGCGGGCTCCGAAACGATGTAGTGCACGCCCAGTTTGCGGGCAAACTCGAACGTCTGACGGCAAGCCGCTTCCTCTCCGGGGATCGTATGAATGTAAATCCCCGGCATCGTGACCCCGCACGCGTCCAGCTTGGCGCGGATCGCCTGAATCGCCTCATCGGACAACGCGGCATTGAGTTTCAGGTCCGCATCGGGCCGAACCCGTTGTCCTTCAAACGCCTCGATGTGTCGGAGTTCAACCGACGCGGTCTTCTCGATGGCTTCAAAGAGGGTAAAGCGGTTAAAGGTCCAGGCCGTCGGGCCCACCTGCCAACCGAATGGCGCCTCCTCACCGGTTGCACCCGGGCTACCCAATACCAGCAGCAGCCCCGTGACCAGGGTCGAAATCCGTGCTAAGCGCATGGTTACAACTCCCATCCATTGTGCATGTCGCGGTGCAACATGGCGTTCGCCGCATCGTTGTCCACAAACCGTTCCGCGGCCGGATCCCACGACACCTTCTGTTCCAGGCGCGCCGCGATATCGGCCAAAATGCCCAGAGAGGTCGCGATATGCGCGGAATCGACACTCGACACGGGGTCCTTGCGAGTCTTCATGCACGCCAGGAAATTCGCCGCATGGTTCGTGGAATCCGTCAGGCGCACATCGCTCTCTTTGAATTCCACCGTCAGCAACGATTCGGGCTCCGCCGTAATCCCCTGGCGGGATACGTGCACCCACCCCTCCTCGCCGATAAAGCGGCACCCCTGCAACAGTTTGTCGCTGTCCTTGAAGATCATCGTGAGGCCCCCGGGATACGTAAACGTGGCGTCCCAGCCGTTGATGTTGTCCGTGAACCCCTTGTTGCGGTAATCGGCCCGGCATTCCAGTTCAAACGGCTGCGTGCCCACCTCGGGACATCCCCAGTTGGCCTGGTCGAGATTGTGCACGCCCCAGTTGCAGATGAACCCCACGCAGTAGTCCCAGATCAGGTACCAGTCGGGCCACGCGACCCGCCCGGGATTGTACGGTTTGTCGGGCGCGGGACCCCGCCACATGGCCCAGTCAAACCCGTCCGGCACCGGCTGCGGATCAAGCGACCCTTCGTACTTCGGCACGTAGCTCGGCCCCGGCGCGGCCACTTCGAGCGTATGAATCTTCCCCAAGTACCCGTTTCTCGCAAGCGTGCAGCCCCGCTGAAACTGCTCGAGCGAGCGCTGCCACGTCCCGGTCTGGAACACCCGCTTCGTTTCGCGGATCGTGTTGCGAATCGTCTGGCTCTCTTCGAACGAGACCCCCAGCGGTTTCTCGCAATACATGTCCTTGCCGGCCTGTGCGGCCGCGGTCGCGATCAGGGCGTGCCAGTGGTCCTGCACCGCAATCGCAACCGCGTCGATATCCCCCCGGGCCAGAACCTCCCGAAAATCGCCGTACGTCGCGCACCCCTGGTCGCCGT
>DDYW01000159.1 GCA_002348185.1 Candidatus Hydrogenedentes bacterium UBA2224
GGTCGGTCCATTATGTCTATTCTCGCCTGCCCCTTCAGGGCAGCTCGGAGGGGCAGCGGGAATTGTTCCCGGGATTTCCGAATGACCCCGCGAGCCAAGCTCCGGAGGAGAGGACGGAGAACGGGGACATGTTCCAAGCGCCGTCCACGGCGCGACAACGTGTCCCCGTTCGAATGACCGCCGGGGGCCGCGTTTTGCAGCCCCGTAGGGGCGCCCCGGGATCGGACCCCCCAACGCATTTCGCCCTGAAGGGGCAATCCAAGCTCCAATCTCACGCGTGCTTTTCATCACGTTTTCATCTCGGGAAATCATGGACGGCGATTCCGGTTTCGATTTCGATCTCGATATGGAGGAGAATCTGGGAACGCGATTGAGGCATGGCCTGATTCGTGTATTTTCTAATTTCGGGATGCCCCTTCAGGGCGTATCTACTTGGCGATACCTAACCCAGGGCGTTGCCCTGGGCTATTCTCGCCTGCCCCTTCAGGGCAGCCCGGAGGGATAGGATGGAATCGCTCCCGGGATTTCCGAATGACCCCGCGAGCCAAGCTCCGGAGGAGAGGACGGAGAACGGGGACATGTTCCAAGCGCCGTCCACGGCGCGACAACGTGTCCCCGTTCGAATGACCGCCGGGCGCGGCGATCCCACACCCGAGCGTCTGCATCCGGATCGCTGGTGTGAAATACGGTGAGAGGGATAATTGCCTCACACAAAGCCGCAAAGCCACCAAGGAGGACGGGTAAATCGGGGCCTCTTGTAGCGCAGGCGTCTCGCCTGCATCCCGCTCGCCTCCAGAAGAAAAGAATGGAGAAGCAGGCGAGACGCCTGCGCTGCAAGAACGAAGCACGCCAGATGGCACGGTGTGCCATCCCGGAATTTGGGGCCATCCCATGGCGTTGTCTCGAGGATAGGCGGAGCCGTGCGGATTTGGCTGGCTACCCCGTGAACGGGTATGATTCCGGTTTACCGGCTTTACGTTACGCGCAGAAACACGCCAAGGAGACTCCCATGCCGAGCGAACGCGACGTACTCGATTCGATGCGCCACATCATTGACCCGGATCTTGGACGCGACATTGTGTCGTGCGGGTTTATCAAGAACCTGAAAATCGAGGGAGGACACGTCAGTTTTACCCTCGAGCTGACAACGCCGGCGTGTCCGATGAAGAACCACTTTCTGGAGTCGTGCAAGAAGGCCGTGGGCGGGGTGGCGGGGGTCACCGGCGTGGAGGTGACGATGAGTGCGCAGGCGCCGCGCCGGTTTCAGGGGCAGGGCGCGCCGCGGGTGACCGAGAATCTGAAAGGCATCGAGACCGTGATCGCGGTATCGGCCTGCAAGGGCGGTGTCGGGAAATCGACCGTCGCCGCGCACCTGGCGATGGCGATGGCCCGCGAAGGGCATGCGGTCGGCCTGCTGGACACCGACATCTACGGCCCGTCGTTCCCGACCTTGTTCAATGTGCACCGTCCCCAGGTGTTCGGCCGCGACAGCAAGATTCTTCCGCTGGACATCCATGGGTTGAAGGTGATGTCGCTGGGGTTCGTGCTGGGCGAGTCGCCCGCGGTGATGCGCGGGCCGATGGTGTCGAATTACACGGCCCAGATTCTCCTGCAGACGGACTGGGGCAAGCTCGATTACCTCATCATCGACATGCCGCCGGGGACAGGGGACGTGCAATTGACCATCGTGCAGCAGGTGGCGCTCGATGGCGCGGTGATCGTGAGCACGCCGCAGGCGCTGTCGCTGGTGGATGTGGCGAAGGGCATTCTCATGTTCGAGAAGGTGAACGTGCCCGTGCTGGGCGTGGTCGAGAACATGTGCTGGTTCACCTGCGACGACTGCGGCAAGACCCATTACCCGTTTGGACGGAGCCAGGGGATGTTGCAGGACCGGTTCGGGCTGCAGACGCTGGCCGAACTGCCGATTGTGCTGGGCGTGTCAGATCTGTCGACGGCGAACGCGGGGGCGGACCTGGAGGTCATGGCGCGGCTGGCGGAGAATGTTCACCGTGCGGTCGGCAAGAGCCGTGCGGACAAGGAGAAGCTGCCGGACGTGCTTGAACTGGAACAGGCCGTAAAGATCGCGTGGCCGGACGGTTTTGCGGCGGAGGTGCCCAACCGGGCGCTGCGCGCGGCGTGTCCATGCGCGGTTTGCGTCGACGAACACACGGGCGAAAAACTGCTGGATACCGCCAGCATTTCCGACGACATCCGGTTTTCCAAGATCAACTACCTCGGCAACTACGCCGTATCGTTCGAGTGGTCCGACGGTCACACGACGGGCATCTATTCGTGGGATTACCTCCGCAGCCTGGCGCAGAAGGCCAGGGCGGAAGGCGATGCCGGGAGCGCCGGCGGGGAGTAACTCGGGAATGCCCGATCCCATGGGGCCGTACGCGCGGAGGCTGGATGATGTGCGAAGCGCCCTCCGCTGCGGCAATCTCAAATCGGCGCAGGAATATGGGCGGATTTACGAGCTTCGCCCCGTTTCTCACCCCTGAGAGAAGCGCGTGCTTTTCGGCGGTCATGTTGTTCCGCATCGTCCGTTGCCCGGCTTCATCATCAGCAATTACGCCGCTGTCGGCACCCGCTGCCCCTCGCGCCGGGCGATTTCGACGATGGCGCGTGTGGTGTCTTCTTCCCACTGCCGTTCGCCGCACGGGACGGGTTCGATGCGAGGATCCACCCGCGCGGCGACGCGCCACAAGTGGTTTATATCCTTACGCGTGATGGGTTCGTCGAATCGTGGTGACACCACCACGAGATCGATGTCGCTCCACTCGGTCGAAGTTCCGGTAGCAAACGATCCAAAGACCACCCCGAAACTCACCGGGAGTCCGTCCTGCAGGAGGCGGCGAAGATAACGCTGAACGCTTTCTACAATTGCTGCATCAAGCATTGCAGGACTCCTTCTGCTCGCTTCATATACGTTTGTGCTTCTTCCAGAGATGTCGATGGGAGCACGTGCGGCGGATACCGTCCATCCAGACAAAACGCGTTCATATCGGCAAGAAGATCCAGATCCTCATCGTTCACCCTAAGCGCAGCCAGAGCAGCCAACCGGGCAAGATTGTGTGTCTTGGGCGCCAAATCACCCGTGTGCTTGCAGACGTGCGCTTTCAGGAGCTTCTCGAGGGCGAGATGGGCGAAGAAGAGTCCATGGCGGATGTGCCCGTCCGCCACCAGGCCTCCTGCGACAGCCCAGTCTTCCTGGCTGCCCCTTGCCCAATGCCTGATCTGTGTATCAATGTCCACCATGTCCATACACGCTTCACGTTGCCTGCCCTGAGTATACGTGTACAAACGCCGAATTGGGAAATCACGGCGCGCTGTCTGCGTTCCTCCGCACCTTCATCGCCGCGAGGCCGGCCCAGAGGGCCAGGCAGAGGACGCCGAGCGCGGCGGCGAGGGGGCGGCCGAAGAGGGCGGATAACACACCTTCGGAACCGCTGAGGGCCTGAACGAACCGTTCCTCGAGGGGGCCGCCCAGGATGATCCCGAGCACGACGGGTCCCAGGGGGATTTCACGGCGTTCGAGGAGGAAGCCCAGGATGCCCGTGGCGAGCATGACGGCCACGTCGAAATAGCTGCCGTTGACGGCATAGGCGCCGACGATGCAGAACATCAGGATCAGCGGCAGGAGGATGCGGCGGGGCACGCGGACCATGGCTCCGCCTGCCTTGATCGCGAGCAGACCCACGGGGATGAGCACCAGGTTGGCGAGTATGAACAGGAGATAGATGCTGTAGACGAGGGCGGTCTGCTTTTCAAAGATCTCGGGTCCGGGCCGCACGTTTTTCATGAGCAGCACCCCGATGACGATGGCGGTAATCGAGTCGCCGGGGATGCCGAAGACGAGCGCGGGGATCCAGGTGCCGGCGAGCGCGGCGGAGTTGGCGGTGCTGGCGTCGCCGATGCCCGAAAGGGCGTGGTCGTCGCCGTCGGCGGAGGGCTTTCCCGTGCGTTTGGACGCGCCGAACGAGACCCACGCGGCAATGTCGGCCCCCGCGCCGGGCAACATGCCGATGAGCGCGCCAATCGAGCCGGAACGGACGAACGCGAGTTTCCGGCGGCCCAGGAGACGCAGGGCGGGCCCCACCAGCGCGCCCCTGGTTTTTGGCGGAGTCGACTTTGCGTCGCGTTCCCTGTCCAGCGTGAGCATATTGCGCAGGATTTCGGAGAAGCCGAAGAGGCCGATCATGGCGGGCACGAACGTAATGCCCTGGAACAACTCGGGGCGTCCGAAGGTGAGGCGCGCCTGGGCGTGGGCGGCGCTCAAACCGACGGTGGACAGGACCAGGCCGAGGAATAAGGCGAAGGTGGCCTTCAGGGTGGAGCCGCGCGACACGAGCACGGCGCAGCTCAGCCCGAGGACGTAGAGCCAGAAGTACTCGGTTACGCTGAACAGGGTCGCAACCCGGGCGAGCTGATGACCGAGGCCGATAAGCACGAGCGCGCCGAACAGGCCTCCGGCCACGCTGAACACGAGGCAGACGCCCAGGGCCCGGTGGGGCTGGCCGCGTTTTGTGAACTGGTAGGCGGCGTCAGCGTAGGCGGCGGAGGCGGGGGTGCCGGGGATGCGGAGCAGGGTGCTGGGGATGTCGCCCGCGAAGATGGCGCAGGATTCCATGGTGACGACGGCGGCGAGCGCGGCGACGGGATCGAGCCAGTAGGCGATGGGGATGAAGAGGGCGACGGCCATGGTAGCGGTGAGCCCCGGCACCGCGCCGACAAAGGTGCCGTACACGGAGGCGCAGAAGACGACCAGCCAGACGCGGGGGGACGCGACGGTCTGCATGAGGGCCTGGGTCAGCGCTTCGCCCATGTCACCCTCCCCAGAATCCGCGCGGCAACGGCACGCCGAGGTAGCCGGCGAAAACCTGATACACCGCCAGCACGGCCAGGGCGGCGACCGGGGCGGCCACCAGCCAGCGCACGCGGAAACGCCACAACAGCACACATACGGCAAGGCCCATGGCGGGCACAAATCCCAGGCCTTCGGCCAGGAGCAGGTACGCGAGTGTGACGCCGATGACGAGGGCGATGCGCGCCGCGCCGGGCCGCGTCATGGGTTCGAGGTCCGCGGGTCTGCGGAGCTGTCCGGAAAACGCGAGGGCCAGGGCGTTGAGCGTGAGAAGCGCGCCCGCAAGATACGGGAAAGCCATGGGCCCGACAGGCGGGGTGTCGACGCCCTTGAAGGCCTCGCTCGTGAGGATGGCGCCCATTTGGGCGTCGTTTTCGGCAAGAAACGCGGCGAAGGCCTCGGGGCCGAGCGCCGTTGGGCTGAATCCCGCCTGCGCGACAAAATCCTGGTAGTCACGGCTCTCGACGACGGCGCGGACGGCGTCGAGGAGGACCGCGCGGCGCGGTTCGGGCACGCCGGGTGGAAGCATGAGGCCGCGCCAGGTGCCCATGGCCCAGTCGACGCCCAATTCGCGGAAGGTGGGGATGCCGGGGAAGGCGGGCAGACGTTCCTCGGACATGAGGCCGAGGCAGCGGATTTCGCCGGCTTCGAGCAGGGCCTGGGCTTCGGGCACGCTGCAGCAGACCGCGTCGAGTCCGCCCGCCATGAGTTCCTGGAGCGCGGGCGCGGCCCCGTTGATCGAGATCCAGGTCACATCGCCCGGAGAAAGACCGACGGCGTTGAGCCAGCCCGCGAAGGCGACGTGCCAGATGCCGCCGTAGGCGGTCCCCGAGGCCTTTAGCGAGCGCGGCGCGCGCCCGATGGCTTCCTGGAGGGCGTTCAGCGATGCCCACGGCGCGTCGTCGCGGACGAAGAGGGCCGCGTCGTCGCGGTTGATGAGCATGAGAGGATCGTAGGCGCTGTGGGCAATGTTGGTGAGGCCGCGCCAGTGGAGCATATTGAGTTCGGCGGTCACGAGCGTGAGCGTGTAGCCATTGGGGCGGGCGAGGGCGCCACGGGTATGTCCGGTCACCCCGGCGCCACCGGTGGCATTGACGACATTCACGGGCACGCCCAGTTCGCGTTCGAGCAGGACGGCCACGTGGCGCGCAACGCGATCCGTGCCGCCGCCCGCCGTCCAGGGACAGAGCAGCACCAGCGGCTGGCTGGGATAGGGTGCGCTGCGCGCGCACCCGGCGAGGATGACGGGCAGCAGCAGGGCCGCGGCAAGGACGATGTGCGGAATGCGATTCGTGTTCAACGAAGCTCCCCCGGTTGTCAATGACTATTAGAGCAGGTGGGCCCCCCACATCACAAGCCTGCCGGGGACGCCGGTTTGGGTTCGGCCCCCGGCAGGGCTGAATAATCCGCAGACACCGCATTTTATTCCAATAAAACGCTTTTATGTGTACTTCGCCTTGAGAGCGGACGGCCATTAACCAGGGGAGGAGCAGAAATCGGCAAAAGAATGAATAAACCGGACGCGAAAAATGTCAATATGAGTAGTTGACGTAGGGTGGCAAGTGTGCTAAACTTGTCAACGATTACTGGGGAGATACGGTTGCAGAGGGCCATCTTCGTATGGCGGACAGGGCCGTTCCCTAATAAGACGTCTTTGGTGGCATGACAAAACCATCATTGATGACCTCACTTTGGAGCCGAAAGGAGGGATGCAGAAGTCCAAGAGACTGCTCCGAGGCCGTCAAGCATCGATGTGTTCGATAGATTCAGGGAGAAACGTCAGGACCCACGCGGGGAATCATGAGACCTTCGCGGGGGCTGGTATGTATACATCTTAGGGAGAACACGCACGATGCGTAAAAGCATGTTTCTTGTACTTGCAGCGGTGGTAGTGCTTGCGGCAACGCCGGCGCTCGCCGAACTGCAGAATGTGATTGTTGGTGGTCAGGTTCGCATTCGGGGCAACTACTACATGAATACCCCGACGAACATCAACCGTTCGAGCCTGCAGTGGCCGGCTGCGCTTCTCAGCGGCCGCTCGATCGGCACCGGGCTGAACTACAATGTGCCCGGCGTTGTTGGCTTGCGTGGTTGGGATGACAAAGAGAACTCGCTCGGTTATGTCGAGCAGCGCACTCGCCTGAACGTGAAAGCGGACTTCTCGAATGAAGTCGGCGCGTTCATCGAGATCGACTCGTACGACTGGTGGGGCGAGGACTTCCGCTCCAACTACATCACCGGCGCGGACTTCCTCACGCCGACTGATGACGACGTCGAAATCTACCAGTCCTACATCGAGGCGAACGAGATGTTCGGACTGCCGCTTCGGCTTCGTGTTGGCCGCCAGGAGCTCAGCTTCGGCAGCGAATGGCTGGTTGGTGTGAATGACACTTCCTCGGGCTTCACCGGTCTTTCCTTCGACGCGGTTCGCCTGACGTACGCCACCGACATGTTCTCGGTGGACGCGTTCATGGCGGAGCTGGCCGAAGGCGGTGCGTTTGAAGAAGACGAAGATGTATGGCTGTATGGCGTGTACGGCAGCTACCTGGGCCTGGAAGACATCGTGATCGATGCTTACTGGCTGTGGCTGCGCGATGCCCAGCGCCTGAGCGACACCGACCTCACCTGGTTTGGTGAGTGGTGGGAAGACATCTTCGGGATCGATGACTACGATCCGACCAATCTGCACACCGTTGGCCTCCGCGGAGCTGGTACCATTGGCGCGTTTGATTTCGAAGCCGAGTTTGCCTATCAGTTTGGCGACGCCGACTCGGTCGGTTTCCTGTTCCGTCCGTACATTTACGGTGATGACGGCGCTGATTTCAGCGCGTGGGCTGCCAACCTCGAAGTCGGTTACACGTTTGACATGGCGTGGCAGCCGCGCGTCTGGGTCGGCGGTGCGTACTTCGACGGCGAAGACAACCGTGACATCAGCTGGTGGGAATGGATCAGCCCGTTCAGCGATCCGGAAGCCAGTGTGAGCTTCAACCGCCTGTTCTCGAACTGGGAATACAGCCAGTTCATCGACGGGACCGATCTTTCGAACGTGTGGCTGGTGCGCGGTGGCGTGCAGGCCATGCCGACCGAGAGCATCGAGCTTGCGCTTGTCGTGACGTACTTCCAGGCGCTCGAAGAGTTCGACGCGCCGGCGCACATCACGCTGGGCGGCTGGCGGATCCCGATCGCGCCGTTCTTCAGCTTCTGGACGATGGAGAACGACAGCGACCTGGGTATCGAGACCGGTCTGACGGCGACCTACCACTACAGCGAAGACCTGGTTTTCGAAGCTGGTTGGGCGCACCTGTTTGTTGACGACGGCGCTACCGACGGCCAGTACGTTCTGCTGAACGGCCTGGGCTTCAGCGGCGGCACCAGCGACGACGATGCTGATTATCTGTACCTGGAGACCCGCATCCAGTTCTAATGCGCGTCTCACGGCCGGATAACCGGTTATGACAGACTCCGGCCCCCGCGGGCATGCTTCCGCGGGGGCCGGTTTTTTGTGTGTGTGCGCGGCGCAGGGCCTGCTGGCGGGTGGACGGGGTGGAGGGGTGTGGCCATAGCGGACGGGGCGGCGCAGTAAGAGAGGGGACGCGCCGGTGGCCCGCCCTTGCGCTTCCGCCCTTTCGGCAACCGGTATGTTACTTGTCCGCGGCGGCTTCGGCCAGGGCGGGTTCCATGGCGCATACGAACGAGAACTGGTGGCGGCCGGGATCGGGGACGAGCGCGGTGCCGTCGCAGCATTTTTTCAGGACGGGGCTGTAGGTGAACACGTCGACGCGGTCCTCGGAGGGCACAAACCGGTATATGCGCAGGTAGCCTTCGCGGTAGTCGGACATGAGTTCGTGGACGGTGTTGCCGTGCACGCCGGCGGCGGTCTGGTAGTACGACTGGGTGCGGCTCTGGTCGCCCGCGAGGACCATGAACAGGTTCGGGTGGCGGGAGAAGCATTTGTCCCACATCTGCTGGGGGGTGTTTCCGGCTTCGCCGTGGCATTTCTTCCAGGTCATGCGGCCCTTGGGGGCGTTGATGTAATCGCTGTTTTCGACGGGTTTTTCGCGCGGGCCAAGGTACATGTGCGTGGTGATGATGAGGCGGTGGTCCGGGTGCGCGGTGAACACGTCATCGGCCCAGGCGAGCACATCGTCGGGCGCGTTGCACTCGAGATGGACGATGAGAAACTCCATGCCCGCGACGGAGAAGGTCTGCCAGCTGTTGGCGTTGTTGCGGTAATGGCCGCCGTACCAGTCGAAGTCCTCGAAGCGCGCAGCGGGGAAGGCTGCCTGAAAATTGCCCCTGTCCCCGGTGCCGGTTTTCATGTCGTGGTTGCCGACGGCGAGGCCATAGGGGACCTTGCCGTGCAACATCGCGAGGCTCTGGCGGGCCACATCCCACTGTTCGGGGGCGGCATTGCTGTCGACGATGTCGCCGAGATGGGTGACAAAGACGATGTTCTGGCGGTCGATGTTGTCGAGAATCCACTGCATTTCGGCGGCGAACACCTCTGGTGCGCCCGCGGAATAGGCCTGGGTGTCGGGCAGGGCGACGATGCTGAACGCCCCTTCGGGCAGGGGCGGAAACTCCTCGCTCGCCGCGCCGGCCGCGAAGACCAGAACGGCGAGCATAGCCGAGCTGATGCGGTGGTTCCAGGGGAATCTCATTGCCGTGTATCCTTCTGCTGCGGCGGCAACCCGCCGGACCGCGGGCCGGGTAAACGTGCCGACATGAGCATGCCCTAACCGCGGCGGGCGGGGCAAGGACGTCAGGGGTGTTCGCCGAGGGCGTCGAGGGCGGCGGCGCGCATGGCGGCGAGGGGGGCGGGGACGCCGGTCCATTGCTCAAACTGCAGGGCGGCCTGGTTGAGAAGCATCTCGATACCCAGGAGGATGGTGCAGCCGGCGGCCTCCGCGTCGAGGATGAAGCGGGTCTTGTTGGGCCGGTAAACCATGTCGAAGCAGACGTGGCGGGGCTGAAGCCATTCGCGGGGCACGGGCGACTCGCCGGGCTTGGGGTGCATGCCGATGGGCGTGCCCTGGATCAGGATGTCGCTTCCGGCGACGGCGTCCGCGAGGCCCGTGGCGAGGTCGGCAGCGGCCACGGGTCTGGCGGTTTTGGTGGCGACGTCTTCGGCGATGGCCCGGACCCGTTCGGGGGTGCGCCCGAGCACCGTGATGGATTCGGCGCGGGTGAGTTCGGCCACGGCGAAGGCTACGGCCCGTACCGCCCCGCCCGCTCCGATGAAGAGCACGCGTTTTCCGTCGAGCGAGACGCCGGCCTCCTCGAACGCGCGCAAGGCGCCCGGACCGTCGGTGGTCGTGCCCGTCAGGCGGCCGTTGGCGTGGGTGATGGTGTTGACGCTGCCCACGCGGCGGGCCATCGGGTCGATGTCGTCCAGATGGGACATCACGGCGATCTTATGCGGGATGGTGACGCTCATGCCGCGGAAGCCGTGCATCGCCCGCATGCCGGCGAGGCATGCGGGGACATCCTCAACGCGGAACGCCGTGTAGACATAATTCAGGCCCGCTGCCTGGAACGCGGCGTTGTGGAGCGCCGGTGACAGGGAATGTTCGACCGGGTTGCCGATGACCGCGCAGAGGCGGGTGTGGGCGTCGATGCGCATGGGCCGGTCTCCGTTCATCCGGGCGGCCAGGCCATGGCGCGCCCGCCCAGGATGTGCAGGTGGAGGTGGAAGACCGTCTGGCCGCCCCACTCGCCGCAGTTGATGACGTAGCGGAAACCCTTTTCGGTGAGGCCTTCCTGCTCGGCGATCTTGTTGGCGGCCAGGAGCATCCGTCCGGCCAGGGCGGCGTCGGCCTCCGTGAGGTCCGTCACCTTGGGAATGGGCTTGCGCGGAACGATCAGGATGTGGGTGGGCGCCGCCGGATTCACATCGCGAAACGCGTAGAATTCCGCGTCGGAGTAGACTTTCTGCGAGGGGATTTCTCCACTCAGGATCTTTCCAAAAATGGTTTCTTCGGCCATCCGTACTCTCCTTTCTTCGATTTGCACTAGACAGTACCGCAAGCAGCGCCGCGGGTACAACTGAGCCCCGCGAATCCGGGAAGGCCGGCGTAAACGAGCCCTGTGGATGGGGTGGACGCGGGGATACAGGCGTCCGGCGCGAACCGGTCAGGAACCCGGGCGCGACCGGTCAGGGGCCGAGGGCGCCGAGTTCGTAGCGGATGAGGGCGGCGGCGATGGTGGCGGCCACCTCGGCGCGGAAGGTGGCGGGGCCGAGCGAGACGGGGCGCGCGTGACAGGCCAGCGCCAGGGCGCGTTCATCGGGCGTGAAATCGCCTTCGGGGCCGACGGCAAGGGCCACGTTGTCCCCGTGGACCGCCGTGCGCAGCGGCACGGGCGTCTCGTCGGCGGTGGCGATGAGCAGTGCCGACCACGGACATGTGAGCGCGCTCTCGAATCCGGGCGCGATTGAGAATTCGGGCAGCCAGAGGCGCCCGCACTGTTTGCACGATTCGATGGCCCACCGGCGCCATTTTCCAGTGATTCGAGGGGGGTGTTCGGAGCGTTCAGCGGGGTAGAACACGAAGCGGCGGACCCCAACTTCGGTACACCGGCGGATGAGCTCCTCGGTGGCCTTGTCGCGGTGGAGCGACGCCTGCAACAGGGTCAGGGAACGCGCTTCGGGCTGGATATTGCGCTCTTCGGTGATCTGGGCCGTCACGTCGTGGCGGGAGGCATCAAGAATGCGGCCCAGGAGCTCACGCCCGAGGCCATCAAAGAGAAACACCGAATCACCCTGCTGCACGCGCACTACATGCAGCGCGTGATGGGCCTCGGGGCCCGCCACGACCGCGGTATCGCCCTGAATGGCTTCCGGTTCGACATAGAATCGGTGTATGTGCGGCATGGAAAAGAGCATAGCACAGGGCCGGGCGCGGGGGACACGCCCGGGGTTTTGACGTACCGTCATGCAAACGGTAGTATGGGGACGCACGTGCCCGGCCGGAGGGAACCGTCTGGAAACCGAATACCGTGGTTCACGGGGTGGTCCCCGGGGGTGGCTATGGCGCCGCGAGAGCGCGGACGGCATGGTCTGAACTGGCCGGCGAAGAACACGCGCAGTGCGGGAGTGGCAGCTTGTGAAAATCGTGATGCACAGTTACACGTTCCGGACGTACCCGCTCGATGCGGCGTTCCGGGCGGCGCGGCAATTCGGCTGGGAGGGCATCGAACTGCAGCCGTGCCACTTCGACCGTGAGAACATTGACGCGGAGCTGCCGCGGTGCATGGACGTGGGACGCGCCTATGGGGTGCCTGTCGCGTGCGTGGATTTTGGCGGGGATTTTATCCATGAAGACCCGGCGGTGGTGGAGCAGTCGGTAGCGGCGGCCGAGACGTTGATCGACGCGTGCGGCCGCCACGGTGTTGCGTTGATCAACGGCGGCGTGGGCTCGTTGAGCGTGCACGCGACCGATTACGGCCGGAACGGCTCGGCGCTGGCGACGGAAGCGCACTACGACCGGGCCGCGGAAGTCTTCCGGCACCTGGGACCGTTTGCGGGCCGGCGCGGCGTGCGGATCGTGTTCGAGATCCATATGAACATGCTCCATGATACGGTTGCGTCGACGGTGAAACTGCTCGACAAAATTGGCTGCGACAACGTGATGGCCAATCCCGACCCCGGCAACATGTTCAGCACGAGCACGGCGGAACATGACGCCGGCGTGCTGGAACGCCTGAAGGGGCGCATCGGGTATTTCCATTTCAAGAACTGCTGTTTACACGCCGGCCAGTACGACTACAGCGTGAAACTGGCCGATGGCCACATCGACCTGAACAAATACGTTCAGCAACTCGTCGACCTTGGGTATGATGAATCCGTGTGTGTGGAATACTGCGGCGCGGGCGATCCCCATGTCGCGGCGGAGGTGGATATCCGGTACCTGCGGGCCTGCCTGGCCAGGGCGCGCGGAACCTGAACGGACCATGGATGTGCGGGGCGTTTGTCTCCGGTTCATGGCGTGAGCAACGAGGCGAACGGACGGGAGGATGGACGATGAGAACGACGCTTTGGCGACTGGGGTTGGTTCTGGCGCTCGTGGCAGTCATTGCGGCCGGTTGCCGTGAACAACAGCGACCTGTGACACAAGCGCCGCCGGAACGCCTGCCGGAGACGGCCACGCCGCCCGCGGAAGTCGCCGCGCCGGGTACTCCCGCACCGGAGGCGGTGCCGGTCGCAGCACAGGCCACGGTATACCGGACGAAATGGGGCGTGCCCCACATCTACTCGGATTCGCTCGAGGCGGCTATGTATGCCTTCGGGTACGCTCAGGCGGAGGACCGGCTTGAAGACATTTTCCAGAATGCCCGCACGGCCCTGGGGCGGATGTCGGAGGTTTTTGGCAAGGAGCATATCGAGTCCGATTACATGCTTCGGGTGTTTCAGAATGCGGAAGTGTCGCAACGCGCGTACGAGGCGGGCCCGGAACGCATTCGCCTGATCTGCGATGCGTTTTCGGCGGGGGTCAACGCCTATGTGGCGGATCATCCGGAGCGCGCGCCCGAATATGCGTTTGAGCTCGAGCCGTGGCATTGCATCGCCATCGGGCGCACCATGATTCTGCAATGGCCGCTCGGGACGATTCAGGACGATCTCAAGAACCGCAAGGAAGATCCGGGGCGGGGTTCGAACGGATGGGCGATCGCGCCGGGCCGGTCCGCCGACCAGTGCGCCATTCTCCTGACCGATCCGCACCTGACGTGGCGCGGGATACAGGTGTTTTACGAGGCGCGGGTGAAGGCCGAGGAGATCGACGTGAACGGGCACTTCATCGTGGGCGCGCCGATGATGGGGCTCGGCCACACCGCCCACGTAGGCTGGGCCTGCACCACGGGCGGGCCCGACACGTCGGACGTCTATGAGCTGAAGATCAATCCGGAAAACCCGCTGCAATACGAACTCGATGGGGTCTGGAAAGACGCTGAAATGCGCATGATCGAATTCGACGTGAAGGACGGCGAGCGGTTTCAGCGCGCGGCCGTCTATACGGAATGGGGACCCTATATGGACACACCGCAAAACGGGGTCGGGTATGCGGGGGCGACGCCCTACATGACCTCCGAGGGGCTCCTGGAACAGATGTACCGGATGTCGACGGCGAACAGTTGCGAGGAGTTTTACCAGGCGCTGGCCATGAACGAGTTCATGGAACAGAACCTGATTTTTGCGGACACTCAGGGCACCATTCAGTATGTGCGGACGGGCCGCACGCCGATCCGGCCCGAGGGGTATGACTGGTCGGCGCCGGTGCCTGGGCACACGTCGGCCACGAAATGGCTGGGCATCACCGACATCGCCGATCTGGTGCAGGTGAAGAATCCCGCGTGCGGCTACATGCAGAACTGCAATATCAGCCCCGCGATGATGTTTCCGGATTCGCCCATGACGCCCGACGCATACCCCTATTATATCTTCAATGTTTCGTGGGACTCGATGAATCCGCGCGGAAGGCGGGCCCTGCAGTTGCTGGGCGCGGACGATTCGGTGACGGAGGAGGAAGCCATCGCGATTGCGATGAACGTGTACGACCTCCTCGCGGAACCGTGGCAGAAAGCGCTCAAGGCGGCGGTGGACACCGCGGGCCAGGAGTATCTGGCGGACGCGGACTACCAGGCCGCGGTGGATGCCCTGCTGGCGTGGGACGGCAATTACCGGCCCGAGAGCAAGGGCGCGCCCATCATGAAATTCTGGCGGCTCCGCTGCGAGAACGCGGTGAATGTCGAGGCGATCGCCAACGGCGAGGAATTGCCACCCGCGGACCTGGTGAAGCTGGCGGACCTGTTGAAAGAGACCGTGACGGACATGAAGGCCACGTACGGCACCATTGATCTGATGTGGGGCGACATTCACGTGCTGGGCCGGGGCGACACCTTCGTGGGATGCGGCGGCGTCGATTTCGGCGGCGGCCCCAACAAGGGCAACAAGACCGAAACCCTGCGTGACGTGGGCTATGGAGAGAGGGCGGAGATGCCCGGCAAATTCATCGCGCGGAAGGGGTCGGTGGCCATGATGCTCATGTTCATGCGGCCGGACGGCGTCAAGTCGTTCAGCGTGGTGCCATGGGGCAACAGCAACGATCCTGCGTCGCCGCATTACATGGACCAGGGCCGTGAGCTGTACGGTCCACTGAAATTCAAGGAGACGTACTTCAAGAAGGAGGACCTTCTGAAGAATGCCCAATCCGAAAAGGTCATTGCGCTTCCGTGACGAATCCTGACCAAGTAGAGAAACAACAGCCGAACCTGCAGGGGCGGGAGGCGCTGGCCCGCGTCATACGGGAGTTCTACGACGTGGGGTTTGTCGACTTGCCGGTGCCGGTGCCCATGGCGCACCAGCGCCGGCACCGCAAACTCGTGGTGATGACGGGCGCCGGGAAGTTCCTCATCAAGACCTACAAACGCGACCCGTATGTGCTGGATACGCTCCGGTTTCAGCACCGGCTTTCCCAGCATCTGGATGAGAACGCGCTGCCGGTGGCGCGCATCCTCCCCGCGAAGAATGGCAAGAAGATCGTGGAAGGCGACGACTGGGCCCTGGAACTGCAGGAATTCGTCGATGGGACTCCCATGGAGGTCACCAGCGAAACCCTGGCGATCTCGGCCCACGCGCTGGGGCAGATGCACGACGTCTGCCGCGATTTCCCCCGGCCCGAGCGGGACGTTCGGATGTGGCGGTTCAGCGAAGTACCGCGCACGCTGTTTGCCCAGTTTTTTGAGATGGCCAAGGAGGGCGGCAACGAGCAGAAGGTGATGGACGAGTGCAACCAGATCGCCCTGTTTTTGCGCGATGCTTCCCAGGAACTGAGTTTCGAGGCCCGCAACCGGTTTGAAACCGGGCTGATCCACGGTGACTGGCACGGGGGCAACCTGATCTTCAAAGACGGCCGCCTGCAGGCCATCGTGGACCTGGAATTCGCGGGCGACGGCTGTTTTCTTGAAGACCTGGCGTACGGTATCTCGAACCTGTGCGTCCGCACGACGATGAAACCGGAACGCTTGAGCAAGCGGACGGACATCATGCTCACCCACTACCAGAAGCACCGCAACTTGTCGCCGTACGAGCAGGTGGCCCTGTATTGCGCGGTCGGGGTGAAACACGTGGCGACGGTGTCGTACCAGGCGCTTCAGTCCAAGGGCGTGGTTGCGGGGTATTCGGCACAGTCCTGGATGGAACGGCTCGCCGTGCAGTGCCAGTGGCTGTCCGAGCGCGCCCACGGTGTGCGGTGGGGGTGAGAACCGGGCGGGCGCGGGGCGGACGCGGCCCGGTCTGATGTGACGTATGCCTGAACACGCGGCGGTGCACGCTGCAGGGATCATGATACGCGGTGAATAGTGTGGATACAGATGCCGGGAACGCGGACGCCCTCGCTTACCAGGAAGCCATTCTGCAGGGGGTGTCGAGGACGTTTGCGCTGACGATTCCGCAACTGCCGCCCGCCCTGCGCACGGTCGTGGGCAACGCGTATCTCCTGTGCCGGATCGCGGACACCATCGAGGATTCCGATAGCCTGACCATCGCGGAGAAGCGCGCGTATTACGACCGGTTCGTGGCGGTGGTTGAGGGGCGGGCCCCGGCGGCGGAATTCGGGCAGGACCTGGCCCCGAGACTGCAGGGCAGCACGCTCGAAGCCGAGCGCGATCTGGTATGGAATGCCGCGCGAGTGTTGCGCGTCACGCACAGTTTCCGGGAAGATGACCAGACCGCGCTGCGGCGGTGCATCCGGATCATGTCGGACGGCATGGAGGCGTTTCAGGAGGGCCAGTTCACCGGCGGCCTGCGCGATGAGGCGCACCTCGACGCGTACTGTTACCATGTCGCCGGCGTGGTGGGAGAGATGCTGACGCAGTTGTTTTGCGCCCATTCCGGCGAGATCGCGGCGCGCAAAGACGAACTGGAGCGCCGCGCCGTCTCGTTTGGGCAGGGGCTTCAGATGACGAACATCCTCAAGGACATCTGGGACGACAAGCAGCGGCGCGTGTGCTGGCTCCCGCAGGTCACGTTCGACCGGGCGGGCTTTGATCTGGGCCACCTGGAAGAGGGGCCGGGCGACCCGGCGTTTCAGGCGGCGCTGGGCCAGCTTATCGGGGTGGCGCGGCGGCATCTTGAAGTGGCGCTCGACTATACGCTGTTGATCCCGAAATCCGAGCGGGGCATCCGCAATTTCTGTCTGTGGGCGATCGGCATGGCGGTGCTGACGCTTCGGAAGATCAACCGGCAGCGGGGGTTTACGTCGGGGGCCGAGGTGAAGATCTCCCGGCGGAGCGTTCACGCGACGGTGTACCTGACCACGCTGCTGGGGTGGAGCAACCCTTTATTGCGGTTGGCATTCCGCGCGGCGGCCGCGGGGCTTCCCCGGCGCCCGCCGCTCGTATCCGAGAACCCCTGATCTCCACGCGTTGCTTTGGCGCGGCTTCCGGTTCCCGTGTTCGGCGGATTCACGCGTCCGTGCGCCAGAAGTGGTTGAGGGGGCCATGGCCCGCACCGAGCGGGAAGCTGTGTTGAATGGCCCCGGTGAGATAGTCTTTCGCGCGCTGCACGGCCTCGCCGATCGCGCAGCCCCGGGCCAGATAGGCCGCAATGGCCGCCGAGTAGGTGCATCCGGTCCCGTGGGTATTCCGGGTGGCGATGCGTGGGGCGGAGAAGGTCTGGATGGTCTGGCCGTCGTAGAGGTAATCCACCGCATTCTCTCCTTCCATGTGGCCGCCCTTGAGCAGTACATACCGGGCGCCGAGGCGGTGGATGTTCCGGGCGGCCTGCTCGATGTGTTGGGGTCCGGTGATGCGCACGCCGGCCAGTACTTCGGCCTCGGGCACGTTCGGCGTGACCAGCCAGGCCAGGGGGAGAATCCGTTTGCGCATGGCCTGCCGCGCCGATTCCTGCAGCAGGGGGTCGCCGCTCTTGGCCACCATCACGGGGTCTACCACGAGCCGGGTGATGCTGTTGCGCGCGACGCTGTCCGCTACAGCCTCAACGATCGCGGCGCTGGACAGCATGCCGGTCTTGGCCGCGTCGACACCGATGTCGCGGGCCACGTCGTCGATCTGTTCAGCGACGAACTCGGGCGGCAGATCGTGCACGCCCGTGACGCCAACGGTATTCTGGGCGGTTACCGAGGTGATGGCGGCCATGCCGAAGACGCGTAACGCGGTGAAGGTCTTCAGGTCGGCCTGGATTCCCGCGCCGCCGCCGCTGTCGCTTCCGGCGATGGTCAACACACAGGGGATAGCGGTGTCAGGCATAGATGAGTACTCCTGCGACGCACGCGGTCATGAAACAGGCCAGGGTGCCGCCTGCAAAGGCGCGAAACCCGAGCTGTACGATGTCTTTCCGGCGATCCGGAGCGATGCTGGTCATGCCGGCGATCAAAATGCCGAGGCTGCCGGGGTTCGCGAACCCGCAGAGGGCGTAGGTGGCGATCATGCGGCCGCGGTCGCTCAGGTTTTCGGCCTTCTGGAGGTCCACATAGGCAAGGAACTCATTCAGGACGGTCTTTGTTCCCAGGAGCTGTCCGAGCGCGGCGGCGTCGGCGGGCGGGGCGCCCATGGCCAGCGCGAAGGGGCGGAAGAACCAGCCTACAGCCTCCTTGAACGTGTATCCCGTAACCGCGCCAAAGAGCAGGTCAGCCACGTAGACCAGGCCCAGGAACGCGATGAGCATGGCCCCCACGTTGAGGGCGAGAGACAGGCCCTGCGACGCGCCCTGAGCCGCCGCATCCACGAAATTCCGGCTTTCGACGGGAAGTTGCACACACAGATATCCCGCGGTTGCGGGATGCTCGCGCTCCGGCACCATGATTTTCGACACCACGATGGCCGCGGGGGCGCTCATGAGGGACGCGGTGAGGAGGTGTCCCGGTTCCGCGCCGAATCCCGCGTAGACCACCATCACGCTGCCCGCGATCGTGGCCATAAAGGCGGTCATGACGGTGCAGAGTTCGGAGCGGGTCATGTCTTTGATGTAGTGCCGGATGGCGGTCATGGACTCGATGCCCAGGAGGATCAGCAGGGCGGCGCCGAGGGTTTCCGCGCCGGAGGTCTTGAGGGTACGGCGCATGAGCCACGACACGGCGCGCACCACGGCCTGAATGATGTGGAAATGGTACAAGACTCCGGAGAGCGCCGACACGAAAATGATCACGGGCAGGACCTGGAACGCCACCAGTGCGCCGTACGACGGGTTCCTGGCCAGGTCGCCGAAGACAAAGCCCGCTCCTTCGAGAGACGCGGCCGTCAGGACATCGGTCAGTTTGCCGGCCCACGCGAACGCGACGCCCTTCAATCGGGTGGGCAGCAGGATCGCGCCGAGCGCGAACTGCAGGCCCGTGCCCCAGATTACCAGGCGCCAGGAGACCTCGCGCCGCCGTTCGGACAGCGCCCACGCCAGCAGGAGCATCAGTAACAGGCCGAAACCGCTGACCAGTCTCAGAATCATGCGCCCCTTCCGTTCGTGACTTGGTTGCGGCGGTCCGTCCGCTCGCGATTGCCGGATTATGCTTCCCGCGCACAGTATACGGCATGGCCGCCCGAAGCGCACGGCGGGGCAAGGCGCTCCGCGGCGTATCGGGCGCAGGCGCCGGGGCTAGAGGCCGGTTCCGAAGCGGATCGTTACGCCGCCGTCCTCGCCATCGTCTGGCAACAGGTTGACGTGGATTGAAATGCGGGTTCCGCTGTCGTCGTGTTCATCGTAGTAACAGCCGGCGCCGGCGAGAGCCAACGCTGCCAGCGCGAACGCGGTCATCATGCCCCGCGGCCAGTGTGTGTGCATGACGCACCTCCTGCGAACGCATCGCGTGCCCACTACCGCCATTCTACTCGGCATGCGGGGGATAATTCGACCCGTTTCGGGGCCCGGATCGTCTCTTGACTCGAGGAACGACCCTGCTTGCCCGGGGCTTGGAGGGGCGCGACACGGGAATCTCGTCTCCATCGCGCGCATGTCCGGTGCGCCAACGGCGCGATATCACAGGGGATATTGGGGGCCGTGTCTGCATCGCGGTCCGATCCAGAGCGCCAACGGCGCGACACATACCAGCCCGGGGTGAAGCCCCGGGAAACCGGCGCAAACCAACGGTCCGAGGGCTGAAGGCCCGCGACATTGGCGCATATTGGTCATGTGCCGGTCCTTCAGACCGGGAGATGTATGGGAACGCCTATACCCAGCCCTTGCGGGCTGGGCTGGTATGTTGCCGCGCCTTCGGCGCTCCGAACACCCGGGCGCTCGGCAGCTCTTTCACCATAGGCGTGCTCTGCCCAGCGGGCCGGTATGGCGCCACATCAACCGGCTCATCGAATGGACTGCGATTGCCCCGGGTCCGGAGCGCTTGGAGGGGCGCGACGTTTGCCGCTATCATACGGTGCGGCACCAGCCGCTGAGTCGCATCCGCGCGGCAAGCAGGGGAGAGGCGTACCGCATGAAGGATCTGAAACGCTACGGGGAATGGGCGCTGATTACCGGGGCGTCGGCGGGCATCGGAAAGGCGTTCGCGGAGGCCATTGCCGCGCAGGGCCTGAACTGTGTGCTCGTCGCGCGGCGATTGGACCGGCTCCAGACGCTGGCCGCCGATCTGCAATCGAGGCACGGAGTCGTGTGCCGCTGCGTAAACGAAGACCTGGCCGATCCCGCGTCGGCGCAGCGCGTGGCGGACGCCGTGGAGGATCTCGAGGTCGGGTTGCTGGTCAACAATGCCGGGTTGGGGTATGCGTGGCGGTTCGAAGACAGCGATCCCACGCGCATGGCGGACATGATCACGTTGAACTGTCTTACCCCCGCGCTCCTTACCCGCCTGCTCGTTCCGGGAATGGTAAACCGGGGGAACGGCGGCATCATCCTGGTGGGATCGGTGCTTGGGGTCATCCCTTCCCCGTACCAATCGGTATACGGGGCGACCAAGGCGTTTGATGTGGCCCTCGCGGAGGGTCTGTTCGGCGAATACGAAACGTCGGGCATTGATGTGCTCGCTTTGTGTCCGTCAACCACGCGCACGGAGTTTTTTGTCGCGGACGGCATGTCGGAAGCGCGCGCGAAGCGGATCATGGCGTGGGCGGACCGGCCCGAAGACGTGGCCGGGCTGGCGTTGCGCTACTTGGGGCGCAAATCCCGCGTTGGCCCGTGGGCGTATGTGGGCCCGGCCCTCCTGGCGCGCCTGCTGCCGCGGAAATGGAGCATACGCCTTGTCCGCAGGTTTATGAAGCCGTATCTGCAGAAAGACGAGGCGCAAGCCTGAGATCCAGCGGCGCTTTGTGTCGCACAAAGCCGCCACGCCGCCACGATGGTGATGTTGCCGCGCTGGCGGTCGGCGCTTGCCGGTCCCCGTGCTCGCGCTAACGGATTTCGTGAAGCCCTTCGTGCATGACGTAGTGGCGTTTGATGGTGAGCTTGTCCATCCAGGCGCGGACTTCGAGAGTTTTCCACGGGCCGGACCCGGGGCCGCCGCCGTTGTCGTTGTCCCAGAGCCATGTGGGGGTGGGCCAAAGGCAGAAGGACGGATTCACGGCGGCATAGAAGGCCTCGGAGACGCCCCTTTGGCCGTGGTGCGCCATCTGCACGTAGTCCGCGGGCAGGTGCCGGGCCTGGTCGCTGTTCAGGAGTTTCTCGCCTCCTTCGGATCCGAGGTCGCCCGTAAACAGCACCGATTTGGCCGCGTCCCAGAGGCGGAATGCGATGCTCGAATTGTTGATGGGATTGGCGGTGATCTCGGGGTTTTTGATCCCGAGCACCAGGATATTCACCGAATCGAACGTCAGACGCTGTCCGATGGACAACTCGGAGACCTGGCGGCCGGACTGTGCAAGCGCGGCCATGAACGCGTCGTATTCGGACCGGTCGGCCTCCCCGGCATGGGCCGTGACCCACTCGCGTTCAGGTATGGAGCCATAGAATGTGCCGATGGTGATGGCGCCCGGCTCCTTGAGGATTTCGGCAAGGGCGTTGACATGGTCCGAATGCACGTGGGTGATGATCCAGGCGGTGACGTTGCCGCCGTGACTCAAAATGAATTCCCGCAGGTAGGGGGCGTCGCCGGCATTGCCGCCGTCGATGACGAGCAGGGACCCCTCCGGAGTTTGTACGGCGTAGGACATCATCTGGACGCGGGTCTGATTCGGCAACTGCCACAGCGTGAAGGTCTCGGGCGCCGCCTGGGGCGCGCCCGCGGTGGTATCGGCCCCTGCGGCAAGACATACAAACATCCATGCAATCGTGAAAACCAGCAATCGGCGCACTCTGACATCCTCCCAGGCTCTATAGTTCGTTGATTTTCGAAAAGCATACCTGTCAGGGCGGCCGGATGCCAGCACGGCCTGGACGGGTTCTGTTGCGGAGGTTCGCGCGGAATTCATCTCGCGCCCGTGGACGGTGTAAACCCGATGGACCCTATGGACTGTATGGACGTCCTTGCCTGAGTGATTGCGAAGGGGTCGAATACGAGCTGGGTCCGTTCCACCCTCGCTCGAAGGGAGGAGAATACCGGGCCGGCGCCCGGCGCTTCCAGACCGCGCTCCCGGTGTCCCTGTTCGGCCGGGTCTGATACACTGTGCGGCCATGAGCACACGATTGCGCACAGTGGCGAATGTCATGTGTTGGATGGTCCTGGTGGTACTGGCGGGTGGGTGCGGGACGATGGCGTCGCTCCGGCCGCCCGTGGATCTGGCAGACGTCCCCGGGCTGGAACGGTCCACGACGGTGCGCTGGGCACGTCCACTCTATGGCGGGGCGCCGCGGGCGCTCCTGGTGCTGCCCCGCATCGCGGTGCGCGACGCGCGGGAACTGGCGCTGCGCGTGGACATGGCGTCTGAGGTGATCCCGATCGACGCGGGGTCCGAAGCCGGCGAGGACGGGGCGCCCTTTGAACCCCTGCCGCGGGCGCTGGAGGGCCGGCTGGAGCTGATTGTCGTCGCGAACCTTGATCTCTCGGCGTTTCCCCAGGACGCGTTTGAGTTGATTCGGGAAAAGGTCCATGCGGGGACGGGGCTGCTTCTCGCCAACCACGGGCTGGGGAATCCGGCGTGGTTTCAGGAGTTTCTGGGGGAACTGGCGCCGGTTGAATCGGCTTTGCCGATCACCCGGGGGATCGCGGCGTCGATGACGCCGGAGTGGCAGGGCGGTCTGGACTTTGTGCAGGCGGGGGTCTATGGGAACGGGCGGGTCGTGCAACTGAACTATCCTGGCCGCGGCCCGGCGTACCACGCGCTGTTGCCCGAACTCTCGCAACCGGACCTTGCGGAATGGGCCCATTACGAGACGTACTGGTCGCTGGTCGCGAAAGCGGCCTTGTGGGCAGCGCACCGCGAACCGACTCTGTGGATTGACCGGATTCAGGAGGAAGCGGAGCGGGACATCGGTTTCGGGGAGTTGCCGCCGGGGATGACCGAGGGCGAAATGCGCGAATACCAGGCGGCGATGGATTCGCGGATCCTGCGTTCGTACCGCCTGTATCTGAACAGTCCCGCGGAAGAGACGTGCGAGGTGATGGCGCAACTGCGTCAACCCGGCCGGCAATGGCGCACCGAATTTCTGCAGGAGGGGGAATTCCTTAAACCCGGGGAAGGGAGCTATGTGCTGGGCGTGCCCGCGGTTCCCGGGGACTTCTACCTGGACGCGTGGGTGAAACGCCGGGGGAAGATCATCGACTGGCATTCCGTTCCGGCGACGATCGCCGCGCGGCCCTACTTCAACAATCTGCGTGCGGGGCGCAACGTGGTGTTGCCCAACGATACGGTGCGGCTTTCGTTCGAATTGCTGCCGTCTCAACGCACCGAAGATGGTCTGAGACGGTGCGTCGTGGTGCTGCGCGGGACGGACGGGTATGGCAGAAAGGTCGCCTACGGCGCCCAGGATGCGCCCGGCGCCCGGCGGCCGTTTACGGCGGGCCTGGATGTGGCCGATCTGATCAGTCCCCGGCTCACGGTGGAGTGCCTCCTGGTCGCCCAGCCGGCCGGGCCGGGAGACGTGCCGGAGTTCCGTCTGGCCGGCGCGGGCGGCACACGAATCCCGCTCGGCGTGCGGCTGCCGGGACCGGCGCACCCGTTTGGTCTGGCCGTCGCCAATCACGGCAGCCAGGAGTATGGTCTGCGTATCCTCAACGAACGGCTGGCCGGCGCGGGGGTGACGCATGTGGTGGCGGAGGCCTCGAAGGATGCCGCGCGGTTTGTGCCCGAGACGGGGCAGACGCCCGTGTTCCTGTTGTCGCGCCACTGGACCCCGCGCGAAATCGAAACGCTGGCCGGGGAAGGGGACGTGCCCGCGGGAGCGCCGCGTTCACCGGTGCTGGAAACGCTGGTCCGGGACGTTCTCGAGGCGCAGCTGGGGGTGGCCGGCGCGTTTGTTCTGGGCGGGAGCAACGGGTTGACGGAGACGTACGCGGCGGTGTGGACGTCGCCGCCGGTCCTGCAGGAGTTCCGTGACCGGTTATGGGCGGAGTTCGGGGAACCGGCCGCACTGGGAGAGGCGTGGGCGGCGCGTTTTCCTGCGTGGGACGACCTGACGCTCGACAGCATCCGGAAGGCGGCCGATGACGGGTTTTTTGAGCCCTGGATGCGGTTCAGCCGCCATGTGGACACGGTCTTTCTGCGGCTGTTCGCCCTGGCCCGCGAGGCAATTGAGGAGGCCGAGCCCGATGCGCCGGCAGGGTTCAGCATGACGGCCTCCGGGGACGGGATATCGGCCCTGTGGTCCGAATTGGCCGCCGCGACGGGCTTTCTGGCGCTTCCGCCGGAACCGGCGGCGATGGCCCGCGCCATGGCTTTCCGCGCGGCCGATTCGGTGACCGTGCTCCAGGTACCGGGGGCGGCGTCCGTGGAAGAGGCCCGCTGGTGGCCGTGGCATGCCGTGTTGAACGGGCAGGGCGGGCTGTGGTGGAACCTCGCGGGAGGGCCGGAAAACGTGGTGGAGGAAGCCGCGGGGGTGGAGCCCGTATTCGCCGCATTGGCGACGCAGGCCAGCGCGGTGAGAGCGGGGTTCGCGGACCTGTTCCTGCGGGCCGAGCCCGCGAACCGGACGGTCGCAGTGTACGACAGCCGCGCCAGCGAACGGTTCCGCGGCGCGCGCAAAGCGCCGTCCCGGCCGGTGGATGGGGCGCTCGAGCTGCTCCATGCCTTGGGGTTTCCGGCGGAACTTATCGCGCCGTCCGAGTCCCGCCCGGAGGCCTTCGAAGGGCGCCAGTGCCTCGTTCTTCCGGGCGTGACCGTCTTGAGCGACGTCGAGGCCGAACGGATTCGGGCGTTTGTGGAATCGGGCGGAGTGGCGCTTGCCGATGTGCCCCCGGGCGCTTTCGATGAGCTGGGGCGGCCGCGCGCAACCCCGCCTCTGAACGATCTGTTTCAGGCCTGGACGCCTCCGGAAGCGCAGCCGGCGCCCACGGAAGGGTCCGAGGCTGGCGCCAGTCCCGAAACCGGTCCGCGGGCCTTTCTCTTGAATCGCCCTTTTGGGGAGGAGCCCGCGGCTGACACCCGCACGGCGGTGGAAGACGTGCTGGGCCGCGCGGGATGCGTTCCGGCGTTCCGTATTGACTCGGACACGGCGTTTGACGGGGAACGTTTCCGGTTCCGCTTCGGCGAAGCGGAGATCTTTGCCGCATTGACCTCGCCGACCCAAGCGGGCCGCGTGAAGTACCGCATCGCGATACCGGAAAGCGCGTGTGTATACGACCTGGGGACCGGCCTGGAGGTTCGGCGTCCGGGACGTATTGCCTGGCGTGCGGCCGCGGGGGAGGTGGCGTTGTTTTCGGCCCTTCCCTACCGCGTGACGGAGGTGCATGCGGCGGCGCCCCGCACCGTGCGGCCCGGAACGCGACTGAATGTCGCCGTGGAGATTCGTGCGGAGGAGCGGGCGCCAGGGACCCATATGGTGCACGTTCAGTTGCGGCCGCTTGGCCGGCCTCCCCTGCCCTGTTACGACAAGACGCTTGTGTGCGAGGCGGGCCGGGGCGCAACCTATTTTCCACTGGCGCTGGACGAAGTCCCGGGATTCTACAAGGTGGTGGTTCGCGACATGCTCACGGGGATCGTTTCCGAATGGCCGGTGGAGGTCGCCCTGGCCGCCCGGAGCGTGTCGTTGAGCATCGAACCTGATTCCTGAGGCCGGAGCTGGAGAGCGCGATCCCCCGGGGAGTGTCCGTGGGCGCGGGTGTGCAATTGTGCCGGGGGGCTCTTATAATCGGCCCGAAGGGCGCAGTACCCCGTACCGGGAGGACGCAGGAACATGCAGGAACCACAGGAGCTGACCTCAGGATTCCGGTTTGACCACGCATTTGGGCCCATCTACGGATGGTTTTCGGCGCAGGGGCTCCGTGCACTCGAGCTGCCGGGTAGCGTCCATGGCGTGCGTTCTGGCGCCGTGCCGCACCTGTCGGAGGACGATGAGCGCGTCCGGGCGCTGATTGCCGCGCTCGACCGGTACTTCTCGGGCGAGCCGGAGTCGTTTGACGATGTCCCGCTGGATTTCGGCGCGTGTACGGCGTTTCAGGACCGGGTGTGGCGCGCGCTGCGGGACATTCCCTGGGGGCGCACGGAAACCTACGGCAGCTTGTCGGAACGGCTCGGCTACGGCGCCCGGGCATCGCGCGCGGTCGGCCAGGCGCTGGGGCGCAACCCCGTGCCGCTGGTGGTGCCGTGCCACCGCGTTCTGGCCGGGAACGGGCTCGGGGGCTTCGGGGCGGGGCTCGCCTGGAAACGGGAGCTGCTGCGGCTCGAAGGGATCGAAGTCTGACGGGCCGCCGCGGTGATTCAGGTTTGACGGCGGCGATGCCACACCTGAGTGTCTGCATCCGGATCACTGGTGTGAAACGTGACGAGCGGGACAAATACCTCACGCAAAGCCGCCAAGACGCCAAGGAGGACATTCTGGACAAATCCGGGGATCTTGTAGCGCAGGCGTCTCGCCTGCATCCGGATCGGCCCGAAAAAGAAAGAATGCAGGCGAGACGCCTGCGCTACAAGAGAAGAATGCGGGCGAGACGCCTGGGCTGCAAGAAGCCCCGTAGGAGAGGACGGAGAACGGGGACAT
>DDYW01000120.1:0-4350 GCA_002348185.1 Candidatus Hydrogenedentes bacterium UBA2224
CCCGCCGCATGCAATCGCGATGCAGCCCGGATCAAATCGGCAGAATCGCGCGCAGCGGAACTTCCGGCAATGCGAACACCACCTGGCTGCGGTCCAGGCCCGCTTCACCTCGGCCGTGTCCCGCTGAGTCGCTCGGGCTGGGGCGACGCCGGCAGGGGGACACTCGGCGGCCTTGAGGATACGGCGATAGCATTCAGCCAGCTTCGCCGCCATTCGATCGTCCGCCCATTCCCGGGCATAATCGCGCGCCTCTTGCGACAGCCTGCTTCGGAGGGGCGGATCACGCAGCAGACGAACCATTGCTGCGGCAAACGCGATTACATCATCCTCCGGCACCAGGCAACCCAGCCCCGGCGAGAGGATGTCGCGCGTTCCCATCACAGCCAGGGCCACCACCGGCAAGCCCATGGCCATGGCTTCGAGCAGGACCAGGCCCTGGGTCTCGGTGCGCGAGGCGAAGACGAAGCAATCGGCGGCGGCGTAACAGTCCGGCAGGTCGCGCTGGCGGTCGAGGTAACCGACGAATCGCACGGCCTCGCTCAGGCCCAACGCCGCTGCCTGGCGGTGCAAGGCGCGTTCCGCCGGGCCTTCCCCGGTGATCAGCAGGATCAGGTCCGGTACGTCGCGCCGCGCCAGCGCCAGCGACTCGATCAGGAAATCGATGTTCTTCTCGAACGCCACCCGGCCGACGAACAGGGCACAGGGCTGGTCCGCCGCAAGTCCATGGCGCGCGCGGAAACGCGGGCCCTCGCCCTGGGTGAAACGTCCCATCGGAATACCGGTGGGCAGGACATGCATGGGTACGTTCACCCCATATTGCTCGAGCCGCTCGCGCATTGCCGTCGAGGGTACGACCACCGCATCGAGTGCGTTGCACTGGCTGCGCGACAGCCGCCGCGCGAGGCCGCGCAACCATTCTGCCGGGAGAAAGGGCGCGTAGTGCTGGAGGTAGGCCTCGAACAGGGTGTGGTAGGTGGCGATGACGGGCTTGCCCAGGGATCGGGCGGCCGACACCCCGGCGTAGTGCGCAAGGAAGGGGGTCTGGACATGGATGAGGTCGCAGTCGACCGCCTCGCGCCGCACCGCGGCGCGCAGCGCGGTCCATGAGACCAGCCGGTCCTCCGGGTCGCGCGGAACCGCCCGACCCGGGATGCGCACGATGCCCTCGACTTCCGCCTCGTCGGCGTAGCGCGGCGCCACCAGACGCACTTCGACGCCTTCTGCCGCCAGGGCCTGACGAAAGGTCTCGATGGAGGTGGAAACGCCATTCACGCGGGGAAAATAGACGTCCGAAACCATGAGCACACGCATCAGGCGGCCTCCCTTCCTTGTTCCGGTTGTACGGGAAGTGGCTCAAGCGGCAGGTCAACGATTTCGCCGTCCCAGTCGATCAGTTCCAGGCGGCCATCGTGGTGTTCGACGATGGCCGTGCAGGAATCCACCCAGTCGCCGCAATTGACATAGGTCAGCCCACCGACTTCCTTGATTGCCGCCCAATGGATATGGCCACAGATCACGCCGTCGAGCGCCCGGTCGCGAACGTTGTGGATCACCGAATCCTCGAAACTGAATACAAACTCCAGCGCCCTCTTGACCTTGCGCTTGGCGTATCCGGCCAGCGACCAGTAGCCGGGACGCCCGAGCCGGCGGCGAATCCAGGAACAAATTCCGTTGGCCCGCACCAGGGCGTTGTAAGCAACATCGCCGAGTACTGCGACCCACTTGTGATAACGCGTAACCTGGTCGAACTCATCACCGTGGATGAGCAGGAATCGGCGTCCATCCGCCGTTTCGTGAACGTATTCGTTGACCACCTCGATGTCACCGAATGTGGTGCCGTGATACTCGCGCAGGGCCTCGTCATGATTGCCGGGGATGAACATCACCTTCTCGCCGTGCCGGGCGCGGCGCAGGATCTTCTGGATCACCGTGTTCTGCGCCCGGCTCCAGTGAATGCTCCGGTTCATCGACCAGAAGTCGATGATGTCGCCGATCAGGAAAAGATTTTCCGCTTCGTGCTCACGCAGGAAATCGAGCAGGCGCTCGGCCTTGCAGGCCCGGGTTCCCAGGTGGATGTCGGAGAGGAAGATGGAACGTACGCTCGGCATACGCGCATCCTGCCCGGCGAGTTTGACAGGACGATGACGCATGCCGTCACCGGAATGTCATGGCGACTTCACCAGCCCGTCATCCCGCATCGTTAAGGTGCCGGCGTCGATACCAGGATGAGGACCAGACGATGCTGCACACGGGATTGCAGGAGACGGGCAAGAAACAGAAACACTTCCATGTTGGCCTGGCCCACGGAGCCGCCGACATTCGCGATGCCCAGCGCCTGCGCTGGCAGGTCTTCGCCGAGGAGATGGGGGCGCGCCTCAATACTCCGCAACCCGGCCTCGATATCGATCTCTACGACAAATGGTGCGATCACCTGCTCATACGCGACGGCGCCACCGGGGATGTGGTCGGCACCTACCGCATCCTCGGCCCGGATGCCGCGCGCCGCGTGGGCAGCTTCTATTCCGACCAGGAATTCGACCTCACCCGCCTGAGCAATCTGCGCGAACGCATGGTCGAGGTTGGCCGCTCCTGCGTCCACCCGGACTATCGCAAGGGCGGCGTGATCACGCTGCTCTGGTCCGGCCTCGCCGCTTACATGCGGCACAGCGGCCACGACTATCTGATCGGCTGCGCCAGTATCGGCATGCAGGACGGCGGCCACAATGCCGCGGGCATCTGGCACGCGGTCAAGGAGGAACATCTGGCGCCCGTTGAATGGCGAGTCACCCCGCGCTGCCCGCTGCCGCTGGAAGGACTCGGCCACGCCGCAGCCCCCATCGTCCCGCCGCTGATCAAGGGCTACCTTCGCCTGGGCGCCTGGGTGTGCGGCGCCCCCGCCTGGGATCCGGACTTCAATACCGCCGACCTCATGGTCATGCTCTCGCTGCAAAACCTGAAGCAGACTTACGCCAGGCACTTTCTGTCGGCATGACAACCCGGCGTCGAAAGACCAGGAATCATGAATAAGCCATCGCGCCAAACGCCGCGCGCCTTGCATGTGCTGTTTCTGGCCGGCGGCAATGGTCGCGTCGCGCGACTCGCCGCGCACTGGACGCGGGCACTGGCGGGCGGCTGCCTGCATGTTGACGCTGCGAGCTTCGCCGGCATGGATTCGGCGCCCGAACTGGACGGCACTCACGCCGGGCTGGTGGTGGCAATCCATGCGCCCGGTGACCCGGCACCTGTGCTTGTGCACAGCAGCGGCGGGCGGATCGACTGGCATCTCGAGGTCGCCAGCACCGACGGCCCTTTTGAACTGGCCTCGCCATTACGCCAGCGTGTCCTGCAACTGCTGGGCGACCTCGGGATCACCCCGATGCACTACGAAGTCAGTGCAATGCGGCGGACCGGTGTCCCGGCGCGCCCCGCGCTTCCGGTTCCGCTGCCGGCTTCGGCCCCCCTGGGGGTCGGCGCCCAGGCCCGTGCATGACGCGCGAACAAAAGCCCGTCAACGGGCGCGCAGTGAGCGCCATCAGTGAAGGGGGAGCTGACCGCTGCGCCGCCCGAGCGCCATCTTGCCAATTTCACTGAACCATCACACCCGTGCAATACAGACCCGCAAGAATGCTCCCGCGGCGCCCACGCCGCCCCGCTTTCAACAACCATTCCTGGAGATCCACCCGATGAAGCATTCCACGCTCGCCCTCAGCCTGATCGCCGCCTTCGCGGCCCATGCCCACGCGGGTTCCGTCGTCGACGGCCCGATGTCGTTCAATCCCATTGCCGGCTCCGCCTACGGCATGGAAGCCGATTCCAGCGTCGCCACCGCGCCGTGGGTCATTCCCGAAGGCTACGTCCAGACCATCGTGTCCGACGAAACCGACCTCAACCTCTATGTCGGCAACGACTGGAACGANNACGCCGGCCGCTACCTCTACCGCACCCACGAAGTTCGCGGCGGTGCCATCGGTGACGACCGCAACTCGCTGCGCGTCGACGGCGGCAGCGGCGGCGCGATTTCGGTGGTCGATCTGAAGACCGGCAAGGCCACCGAAGTCGTCGGCCGTACCGACTGGGAAGCGCTCGACGGCATNNTGTTCGCCGAAGAGGCCGGCACCACGGCGCGCCCCGATCCGGATGCGCCCAACGCCACCGCAGGCCTGGTGTACGAACTCAAGCTGGACAAGCACGACCTGACCAAAGCCAAGAGCGTGGCGGTGCGCCCGCTGCTCGGCGCACTGGCCCACGAAGGCATCGAGATCGACGCCGCCGGTGCCGTCTACGTCATTGACGAAGACCGCCGTGGCTCGATCTACAAGTTCGTTCCGACCCAGTACGGCGACCTCTCCA
>DDYW01000120.1:4433-4556 GCA_002348185.1 Candidatus Hydrogenedentes bacterium UBA2224
CCGAGTACTGCCGCCCCGAGGACCTTGAGCGTATCGCCAGCACGCTGTACGTGGCGCTCACCTGCGAGGACGTCGACAATCCGGCCAACACCAGCGGGCGCGGCGCCGTGATGGCGGTCGAGC
>DDYW01000171.1 GCA_002348185.1 Candidatus Hydrogenedentes bacterium UBA2224
TCGACACCTTCGGTGTCGTTCGGAATAGGGACGAGGCCGGGTTTATGGGCTTCGCCCGCGGCCTCGCCCTCTGCGGAGTTCTTAAGGGCCTGGGCGTCCACTGGGTCCACCATGTCCAACGCGTCCACATCTCCGTGCACCGCCGCCGGGCCACCACTCCTTCCTGTGGCCTTCGTCAGCGGCAACCATATTCACGCGGTGCTTACCCAGCGATTTGGGCCCGTGCGTTGTTTCCCGGGCCGGGGGAGATCGAGTACAATCGAGTCCATGCCCGACACACAGACACCCGACATCTGGAATGTGACGCAATTGACCCGGCGCGTGAAGGAGCTTCTGGAACGCGAGGTCAATCACGTGTGGCTGACGGGCGAGATCTCGAACTTCCGCGTGTCGCCGGCCGGCCACGCGTATTTCACGCTCAAGGACGAGCAGTGCCAGATTGACGCGGTGATGTTCCGGGGCCGCATGACCCGGCTTTCGTTCGCGCCGGACAGCGGTCTGGCGGTGATCGTGTTCGGACAGGTGACGGTCTACGAACGGCGCGGCACGTATCAGATCGTCTGCGACGAGATGCATCCGCAAGGCGTCGGGGCGCTTCAGCTCGCCTTCGAACAGCTCAAGAAGAAGCTGTACGCGGAGGGGCTGTTCGACGAGGCGCACAAGAAACCGCTGCCGCTGCTTCCCAAGCGCATCGGGATCGTGACGTCGCCCACGGGGGCGGCGATCCGCGACATCCTCAACGTTCTCCACCGGCGCTTCGCCAACGTGCACGTGCTCTTGTATCCGGCGCGGGTGCAGGGTGACGGAGCGGCGGCCGACCTGGTCGAGGGCATTCGCGCGCTCGACACGATGGGCGTGGACGTGATGATTGTTGGCCGCGGAGGCGGGTCGATCGAGGACTTGTGGCCGTTCAACGAGGAGGCGGTGGTCCGGGCGGTGTACGAGGCCCGGACGCCCATCATCTCGGCGGTCGGCCACGAGATCGATTTCGCGTTGACCGATTTCGCGGCGGACCTGCGCGCGCCGACGCCATCGGCGGCCGCGGAACTGGTGGTGCGCGAACAGCGGGAGTTTGTGGAGCGTCTCCGGCACCTGCGCCAGCGGATGGCCGCGTCGATGTCGCAGGGGCTGCGCGCGTACCGGAACCGCATGAACGTCGTGCGGGCCTCGTACGTGTTCCGGCGCCCGGAGGAGCTGGTCCGGCAGCGGCGCCAGCGCCTTGACGAGACCCGCATGGCCCTGGACCGCATCGTGCGCGACCGGGTGCAGGGCGAACGGCAGCGCTTGACGGGACTGCTCCGGTCGCTGGGACTGCTATCGCCGCGGGAGCGGCTGCGCCGGGCTTTCGAACGGATGGCGGTGTTGCGGCAACGCTTGTCGCAATCAGGCAGCGCGCTCGTGGAACGCGGCCGCGCGCGGTTGCGGCCGGTTCTGGCGCAACTGGATGCCCTCAGCCCGCTCGCTGTGTTGGGGCGGGGCTATGCTCTCGCGTACAAGATGCCGGAGCGCGCGCTGGTGCGTGACGCCCGGACGCTGGCGCCCGGAGATGAATTGGCGTTGCGGTTTGCACAGGGCGGGGCTTCGGTTTCCGTAAACCATGTCGAGGAATCAGACCATGGCTGAACCCAAATTCGAGAAAGACCTGGAACGGCTCGAACAGATCGTCGAGGCGCTGGAAGAGGGCGAACTGTCGCTTGATGAGTCGCTCAAAAAGTTCGAGGAAGGCATCAAGCTGGGCCGGCGCTGCGAAAAAGCCCTCAGCGCCGCCGAAAAGAGGATCGAGATCCTCATGAAAAACGCCGACGGCGAACTCGAGGCCCAGCCCTTCGGCGAGGAAGACGAGACCGGCGAGCCGGGCGAGTCCGATGAACCTGAAGAAACAGGCGAGACCGGCGAGACCGAAGAGGGGGAGATGCTGTTTTGAACCCCGTGAACAGCCCCCATCCCGAAACGGCGAACGCGCGTGCGACGGCATTTCTCACCGAAAAATCGGCCAAAGTCGAACGGGCTCTCCGTGCAATCTGCGCAAGCTGGACCGACGCGCCCGAGACCCTGCGCAGGGTCATCGAATACAGCCTGTTCGCGGGAGGCAAGCGCTTGCGCCCGGCCCTCGCGCTGGGTGCGGCCGAGCTCATCTCGGGCGACGATCGTCCCGCCATGCCCGCCGCCTGCGCCCTCGAGATGATCCACACCTACTCGCTCATTCACGACGACCTGCCGGCAATGGATAACGACGACTACCGCCGGGGCCGATTGACGTCGCACAAGGTCTTTGGAGAGGACATGGCGGTGCTTGCCGGCGACGCCCTTCTGACCGAGGCGTTCCGGACGCTGACCGACCGGGGTAAAATGCCGGATACGTCCCCGGAGAGGATTCTCGCTGNNACGACGACCTGCCCAGCATGGATGACGACGATCTCCGGCGGGGCAAGCCGACCGCCCACAAGGCCTTCGGCGAAGCAAACGCCATCCTGGCCGGCGACGCGCTGCTGACCATGGCCTTCGACGCCGCCGCGGAATCCGGCAGCGCAGCGGTGCTGCGCGAGCTGGCCCGGGCCGCGGGCGTCGCGGGAATGGTCGGCGGCCAGGTCATCGATCTCGAGAGCGAAAATAAGCAGCTCACTCTCGAACAGCTCCGCCGCGTTCACGCCTACAAGACCGGCGCGCTCATCCGGGTGTCCGTGCGTGTCGGGGCCCTCCTGGGCGGCGCCGGCGACAGCGCGCTGGAGGCGCTAACCCGGTTCGGCGAATCCATCGGGCTCGCGTTCCAGATTGCCGACGATATCCTCGACGTGGTCGGCGAGGAAGCCGCCCTCGGCAAGCGAACCGGCAGCGACGCCAACAAACACAAGTCGACCTACCCGCAACTGGTGGGCCTGGAGCGCGCGCGCCAGCTTGCCGGCGAAGCGGTCGACGAGGCCGTGGCCGCGCTCGCGGGGTTCGGCCCGGAGGCGGACGTGTTCCGCGCGCTGGCCCGGTTCATCGTCGAGCGCGACAAATAAGTCCGCCGCGCGCCTGCCGGCACCGCCTCCGTTCTGTGCGGAGACACCGGGGTAACCTGGGATTGGCCAATGGCTTACGGGCCTCCACGGAATGTCCCGCGACCGTGCTCTGTTCTCACTCATAGAGGGCGCTGGAGCCGTGCGCGTCCGGGTAGCCGCCCATCGGGAAGGAGGACCGTCTCGTGGCCCAAACACATGCGGCCGGACCGCGGCACAGCAACCGGCTGATCGACGCCACCAGCCCGTATCTTCTGCAACACGCCCACAATCCGGTGGACTGGTATC
>DDYW01000123.1:0-2401 GCA_002348185.1 Candidatus Hydrogenedentes bacterium UBA2224
AGGTTGGGGGTTCGAGTCCCTCCAGTCCTGCCAGGTTTATGCATGCGTAACCGGAGCTTGGATCGGTCGTAGCAGGAGCTAGTATGGCCAAGGAAGCAGCAGCAGTAGAGAAGCCGGGAATTGCGGCTCGCAGCCGCGAGTTCTTCCACGAGGTGAGAGTGGAAATGCGCAAGGTGACCTGGCCGGCCAAAGATGAAGTCCGTTCGTCGACGACCGTGGTGCTTTTCATGCTTGGTCTGATGGCGTTCATCATCGGCGTATTTGACAAGCTTTCCGATGTGTTCGTTTGGTTGCTGCTTAAACTCGGGTAGGAGTCTCCCGCTGTGGCTGACGAACAGAACGACAAGAAACCTCAGGGACTCGACGAGGAACTTCGCGAGCGCCAGTCCGAGCGCGCCGCGAAAGACGCGGCCGAACGCGAGTTTGCCGCGAGCTTTTTCGGCGACGTGAAGAAAGAGGTCGTCCGGGAAGAAGACGCCGCCGAGGCCGAGGCCCGCAAAGCGATGACGGAGGATCTCCGCCGGGAACAGGAGGCCCAGGAAGCCCAGGAAGCCGAGGCGGAGTTGCAGGCGCGGCGGTTTCTGGCGGGCGGCGGCGACGCCAGCGCGACGCAATCGGTGGAAGTCGAATCCCGCAGCCTGGTCGCGGATCCTGGCAGCGGCGACGAGGACGATGAGGAGCCGAAAGAGGATCCCATCCTGGCGACGCTCAAGCCGGACCCCGACGACGGTGTCAGGCGCCGGTGGTATGCCCTGCACGCGTATTCGGGCCAGGAAGGCAGCGTACGCAAGAACCTGCTGATGCAGGCGGAACTCGACGGGCTGGATGATCTGATTGGCGGCGTGCTGGTTCCCATGGAGCAGGTGGCCGAGATCAAGGGCGGCGAGAAACGGATCTCGAAACGCAAGTTTTTCCCCGGGTACGTGCTGGTGCGCCTTCCGGAACATCCCGAACGCCGGCCGGAACTGTGGCACCTGATCAACAACACGCCGGGCGTGAGCGGGTTCATCGGGTCGCGGCACACGCCCGTGCCGCTGGAAGACGCGGAAGTAAACGCGATCATTGATGAGATTCGCGGCGAGCGGACGCGTCCCAAACCGAAGGTCAAGTTCGATGTGGGCGAACGGGTCAAGATCATAGACGGGCCGTTCTCGAATTTCCTGGGCAACATAGACTCCATTGACGCGGACCGCGGGACCCTCAAGGTCATGGTGGAGATCTTCGAGCGGCTCACAAGCGTTGAAGTCGAATTCTGGCAGGTCGAGAAAATCTAGCTCAACCTAACATACGGAGAAGACGGTGCGATGGCGAAGGGTAAGAAGGGCAAGAACGTAACAGCGCTGATCAAGCTGCAGTGTCCCGCGGGGCAGGCCAATCCGGCGCCGCCGGTGGGTCCGGCGTTGGGCCAGCACGGCGTCANNGTCAACATCATGGATTTCTGCAAGCAGTTCAATGAGCGCACGAAAGACCAGCAGGGCCTGATCATTCCGGTGGTCATCACGGTGTTTGAGGACCGGAGCATTTCGTTTATCACGAAGAGCCCGCCCGCGGCCGTGTTGATCAAGCGCGCCGCCAAACTGGCCAAGGCCAGCGGCGAGCCCAACCGGAACAAGGTAGGTACGGTGAGCAAGGCGCAACTGGTCGAGATCGCGGAAATCAAGAAGAGCGACCTGAACGCGGCGGATACGGATGCCGCCGTGCGCATGCTCGCGGGCACGGCCCGGAGCATGGGCATTCTGGTCGAGAACTGATCGATTCGCCTCCCGGGGAGGCGCTTGGGTACACGGAAACATCTGTGGGAGGGCGTAATGCCCGTCGACCACAAGGAGAGCACGCCATGTCGAAGATTTCGAAGCGCAGAAAGTCCCTCGACGAGAAGAACCTCAAACAAATCGCCTGCACGATGGAAGAAGCGGCGGCGGGCGTCAAGGCCTGTGCCACGGCCAAGTTCGACGAGACGGTTGAGCTGGCCTTCACCCTGGGCGTAGACCCACGCCACGCCGACCAGATGGTGCGCGGCACCGTCTCGCTGCCCCACGGCACCGGCAAACAGGTGCGCGTGGTGGTGTTCTGCAAGGAAACCGACCAGGTCAACGCTGCCCGGGAAGCCGGCGCCATCGAAGTCGGCGCCGAGGAACTCGTCCAGAAAGTACAGGGCGGGTGGACCGATTTCGACGTGGCCGTCTCGTCGCCGGACATGATGCGCGACGTCGGCAAACTCGGCAAGGTTCTCGGTCCGCGGGGCCTGATGCCCANNGGGAAGGCCTCGTTTACGGCCGAGCAGATCCAGGAAAACGCGTCGGCGGTTATCGACGCGGTGGTGAAGGCCCGCCCGTCGGCGTGCAAAGGCGTGTACCTCAAGAGTTGCTGCATGAGCAGTACGATGGGGCCCGGCTTCCGC
>DDYW01000123.1:2496-2698 GCA_002348185.1 Candidatus Hydrogenedentes bacterium UBA2224
GCGCGTGACCGGAGGCGAAGTTTCCCAGGCAGCAGAAGGAGGCCGCAATGAGCCAACAGAAGAACGGGGTGTTGTTCACGTCGGAATCCGTGACCGAAGGGCATCCGGACAAGCTCGCGGATTTCATCTCCGATTCGGTACTCGACGCCATCTTCGAACAGGACCCGATGAGCCGTGTGGCGTGCGAGACGCTGGTGACCAC
>DDYW01000094.1 GCA_002348185.1 Candidatus Hydrogenedentes bacterium UBA2224
CGCCTTTTTCCCAACGTCCCAAGCTCCGCTCCCGAACTTCTTCAGGGATGCCCCGGCGCTCGCCAACCCGCCGGACATGGCGTTTTTTGCCCGGAGCAGGACTTCTATCGTGCGGCTTGCCATTACTGTTTGCCCCTTTGCCGGATCTGCTGACAAAACCATTCCAGCGCGACGGTTGCACGGATCTTGGGATCGGCCGCAGTTGGCTTTCCGTCTGCCTTGTTTTGCTGGACGATGGTGGTCAGCATTTGGAAAACGTAGCCCATGGAAACAAGGCGCTCCCACACGTCCGGCGCGGTGCCGGTTTCGGCGGCAAGGAATGCGGATAGTTCGCCGGGCGTCATGGAATGCCCGTCAGGCGTCGGAGGCCCCTCGTGCTGCTCGTCCTGCTGCAACACTTGGGCGATGGCCTCGATAAGCTCGGACGCCCGGAAACCAAGGCGCACGCCAAACGCGGAAACGGCAAGCTCGGCCAGCGCACGGCCCATGTCGAGCGCCCCCTCCGTGCGTCCGTGGGCCATGGCATAGGCCAGCGCCAAGGATTGCGCCTGTTGACCGAGCAGTTTGCACCCGACGCGCCTGTACCAATCCCAGCCGCACATGGTGAGGGGCCAAAGCGTTATCCCGCCAACAAAAACAGGCACGCCCCTGGAGAGCGCCATGCGGGACTCTGGCGATTCAACGGCCCATGCGAGAGCGTTGATTGTCACAATGTCGGCGGGGCTCAACGTGATCCCCTCCGCGACAAGTGCGCCAATCTCCGCTTCCGCGAGGTCGCTCAATTTGGCCAAGTCCTGCATGTGTCTCCCCCTTTTGCGCGCGGCCTGTTAAGCCACGTCAACCGCGAGGATGGCTTCCCATGTCCCGGTGCCGGTGGAATAAGCGGCCTGGGGCTCGTCGTTTCCGGGGGCCTGCGTTTCGGTGGCGCCGGAGAGTGTGACCGTCCACGCGGGCACCGCTGTAACGCCAACAAAATCACCAGAGCCGGAAAGCACGCCGCCCGAAACGTCCTGCGCCAACGGAACGCCGACGCCGCGCGCCTGTTCCGCGAAGTCCACGGAAGCCGTCAGCCCGGAGCCGGTCAGCTTGCAGCCAGCCGTGACCGTGAAGCCAAGCGCCTGTGCCTTCTTCTGGCCGGATACGGTGATGTCGGGAAGGGTGTANNGTTTTCACGTCAATGGAAAGGATGGCCTTTGTGGTTGCGATGTAACCGCATTTGAGAAGGTTCAGGCTGAACGAATCGCTCTTGACGGCGAACGTGCTGCTCGCCTCAAACATGGTGGCGGGAGCGCCAAACCACGAGGAAGCGGTGATGTCCCCGTTTTCGTCCTGCGCGTCGGCGCGGGATAGTGCGATCGGCGTCTTGCTGGACCCGACCAGCGTCAGACAGTCGGCAAGCGTTCCCGCGCCGTTCACGATGGCGAGGATTCCAAAATGGTCTGTGAGTGCTCCGAAAGGTACGGTCATTGTCGNNGCCGCGTCGGTTGCCCCCATGGCATCGGTCAGCTTGGCAAGGAAGGCGGCATAGACGGGCGCGTGCGTGGCGTTCCCACGGAAGCCTGCATAGAGCCGGTCCATGGCGTCCTGGGTGCCAGCGTAGAGCGCGGAGATGGCGGCGTGGTCCTTGTCATCGGCGGCCTTGGTGCCGCACAGGACGGCGCATTCGGCAATGGCGGTGGACTCTGCGGACTCATCGGGGGCTGGCGGGGAGCAGCGCACGTCGATGACCGGGAAGTCCCTGTCCTTCGCGGCGTTCCACGAGCCATCGGCGCGGAGGGTTTGCCAGCAGCGGATCGTGACGCCGGCGCCGATTTCCCCGTAGGCGCGGATCACATGGGCGAAAGCAATTTCAAGGGCTTTGGCGATGTTCACTTGGCCCCCATTTTCTTTTTGATGTTCGCGTCGATTTGGTGGGCCATGAAGTTGGCGGCATTCGACATCGCATCACGGACGGACTGCTCGCCGTTCATCAGCGCGGCCTCGGCATACTTGACGCGGGAGCGCATAACGACAAACGGATCATCGCCTTTGAGGTTGGAACTGACGGCGGCGTGCTTCTGCGCCTTGGCCTTTGCCGACGCGGTAACACCCTTCGCGCTCACGTCTGCACGTCCCAGCTTGCGGATGTTCCAAAGCCATGCGGCCTTTGCCATTCCGGCATTCTTCACGGCGGCGGCAGGATGCCGGCGGGCCTCGTACAGGTTGCGGGCGCGAATGTGGACAAGGCGCGGCGGGTGACGGCGCTCGTCCTGCACGATAAACTTGCGCGTGCCCATGGCGCGATCCCACATGGATTCAGCGCTTTTCTTGTCAGCCTCATCTGCCATTACCGGGCGCGTGCCCTTGGCAACAATCGTCCGCTTGCCGAGTGTGACGGCGATGGAATGAGCCGCCCATTTCAGGGATGCCCCAAGCGTCTTGCCGAGTTCAACGCGGGCCCGCTCCATCTCACGCCGGAGGGCGGAGATGTCGGCACCACGAACCTGAAAGGAAAGCGTGTTACTCATTTTCGGCCCCCAGGGTGAGGGCGACAACGCCGCCGATGGAACGGATGGCGGTGATCCGGAGCGTCATGTCCGCGCCGCCGTTGACGGAAAGCGTGACCACGCGGTCAAGGGTAAAAAGGTCAGTCAGTCCAGCCGTGGCCGCGTCCGTGGCGAGAAAGCGCACGGTGTCCGTGGTGGCCGCGAACATGCCCTGCTCGGAGTTGGCGCGGGCTTGGCCGATACCGGAACACAGGCAACGCTCGATGGAAACGCCGTCGATTGTCAGAATGGCGTGGGCCTCTGACATTGCAGCGTAGAGAGCGTTGAACATGGTTTCGGTTGTCATTACATCCTAAGTGCCAGCCGCCCCGCCCTGATGTTTTCAGGGCGAGGCGGCAGGCGGGAGGGGTTAAGCAACGCCGTCGAACACATACACGGCGGGAGCGTTCAGAATCACCACGTCGTACCACAGGTATGCATCGTAGAGATTGTTCACGTTCTCGCGGGAGCCGATGGACTGAATCACCCAGGGATTCGTGCCGTCGGGCAGGAACTGGAACACCTTGCCGAGGACGGGTTTCCACTTGTGCGACAGGGGATCGGCCCCGTCATCGAGCTTGGCAATGGCGAACTTCCCGGCCAGCGTTCCGGCATTCCAGATGCCGTCATCGCCCGCGAGGATTTCATCCACGCCGAGGAACATCGCCAGTCCATCGGCCCACGCCTTGAGGCTCATGCCCTGCGCGGCGACGGCGGGCGAACTGCCCGAGATCGTCCGGCTGAACACGTTGCCAATCTGCGCGTCGTTCAGCAGCGCCTGGACCATCTTGCGGAGGGTCATCGTGCTGGTGATGAGCGAGGTGCGACCCTCGTAGCGACGGATGGTGTTCAACGCCGTCTGCGCGTCCTGCATCAGCTTCGCGGGATCAAAGCTGTCATCGGCGGTGCCGAGAATCTCGGCGGCGATGGCGGCTTCCAGCGCGTTCATGACGCTGCGCTTGACGTACTTCGCGCCAACCACGTCGGCCTTCTCGATGCCTCCCATGGTTTTCACTTCGTCGGGGCTGATCTTGCCCCGGCGGGAAGCCTCGGCGCAGGTCATCGTGGTGGAGCTGTCCGCGATCTGCGCGGAGTCGGGACCGACGCCGACGGCGCGATCCGTCTCGGCAACGCCGTCAGCCGTGATGGTGGCGTAGTAGATCGTGCCGGACTTCTCGGACACGGGCACGGTGGGCAGGATTTTCGAGCCGATGTAACCCTCGGGCGGGTTGACTTCAATGGCCGCCAGGTCGGGCCGCTCTCCGGTTTCGGTGTAGTATGCGTCGTTCATCGTGTGATCCTTTCGAGTGAGATTGCTGGTTAGGGCTTGTAGATGACGCGGAAAACGTAGTTTCCGATGTTGGTCGTGGTGTTGGCGGCGGTAGCCGTCACCGTTCCGGCAAGCGCGAACTTGTCGTAGAGCGGACTCGCCACGTTGTTGGTTCCGCCGGTGATCGTCGCAGCCACGGTGGCGCTGGTCGTGATCGGAGCGCGGACGCTGTAGGTGCCGGTAGCGGTCACGGTCTTGGTGAAGAACGTGCCTTCAGCCGTGGCAATCGTGACAACCGCCGACGGACTGTCGCCGCCGGGAACGGAAACCACGGTCACCGACTGAACTTCGCCGCGCAGGGTGAATGTCGCCGTGCCCGTCGAGACGCCGCTGACGGCGCAAGTGAAGTCCCGCGCTTCCATCGCGGCCTGTGCGCCAAGCCCGAGGGCCAGCAGCACCGCCGTAACAATCAGAATCTTCTTCATTATCGAACCCTTTCCTTTGCCTTGTGTTCCGCCACGTATCGTTTCTTCAGTTCTGGATACTGCTTGGCCGCTTTCTCATAGTCCCCGCCGCAAGCACGCATCGCCTCCTCCCACGTTTCGACCGCAGGAGAAAACGCCGCCGCCGCGTCAACGAACTTGGAGAGCCGCGCCGTCGCAGATTCCAGTTGTTCCCGAATCGTCTTGACCCGCTCATCAGCGGATTTCTCCGAGGCGAGCGCCTTCGCTTCTGCCTTGTCCTTTTCGCTCTGCAGCTTGGCGATCAACGCCGCCTGCGCCTTGACGGTGCCGGTCAGTTTTTCGATAGCGCCCGCGTGATCTTCAACGGCTTTCGCCTGGCCTTGAGCCATTCCGTCAATTCGGCCTTTGTCATAGGCGGCTTCAACGGCGTCGGGCTCATCTGCGGGCTGCTCGGGCACGACAGGCGGGACAGGCGCATCGACCTTGGCCCCGTCGGTTGCTTCATCATCCTTGACCTCCTCTTCCTGCTTCGGCGCGGGGATGTCCAC
>DDYW01000045.1 GCA_002348185.1 Candidatus Hydrogenedentes bacterium UBA2224
GAGCGCGGGCGTCTCGCCCGCGTGTAATCGTGCGGGCGAGACGCCCGCGCTCCGGCATGGGTGACCTCATATTATACCATTTTCGCGAGGGAGACGGAAGAGAAACCCACATCTTCCGCCACCTTTCCACGTTGGAAATGCGGCCTGCTGGAAAAATAATCACAATCAGCCGGAAAGGCTGCCGTTCGCCGGCCCTTGGGGTTGCACGCGGAGAGCGGCCCGGACGTGCCGCTGGAGAACGTGGAGGGGACTTGCGGGGCGCTGGAGCTGTATCGGTATTATTTCAGCGATAGTGCAGCGGCAAGGTATTAGCTCATCGCCATTGTAGCAGGAATTCGAGTGGGGTTGAAGCGAATATAGTGACCGGTATCATCTCACAGTAAGGACCAACCCATGACCAAGCGCGAGCGATTTCTGGCCTTTGCGAACTTCCTGCCGGTGGACCGCATTCCCCGGCGCGCGAGCTATACGCCGCCCCAGCTCGAGCGGATGACCGCTTTCCTGGGCAAGGACCCGTACGAGTATTTCGACAACGATACCGGCGGGGGCGCGGGGCTGACGCCGCCGGAGGGATACCGGGCGCCGGATTACACCGTGTATCACCAGGAGTGGCTGGGCAACCCGGATTTCAGCATCGACGGCAATGGCTGCGGGCACCTGGGCCACGGCTTTTACCACTTTACCGAATACATCAGCCCGCTGCGCAACGCCGCCAGCTTCCGCGAGATCGAAGATTACCCGCTCGCCGGCAATGCGGACTGGTCGGACGCCGCGCTGCGGACGGCGTGCGAGCAGGCGCACGCGGCGGGGGATTACGCGCAGATCTTCGTGGGGCACATGTACGAGAATGCCTGGCAGGTGCGCGGCTACGAGCCCTTCCTGATGGACCTGCTCACCCAGCGCGAGTGGGCGGAGCTGCTGCTGGACCGCTTCTGTGACAACAACCTCCGCACGGCGGAGGCGGCGGCGCGCGCCGGCTACGACTGCATCGCCACCGGCGACGACGTGGCCAACCAGAACGCGCTGATGTTCCAGCCCGACCTCTGGCGCGAGGTGATGAAGCCGCGCTGGGCGAAGGTGATCGCCGCCGCCCGCGCCATCAAGCCGGACATCCACGTCTGGTATCACTCTGACGGCAACGTGTGGGACATCCTGGACGATCTGATGGAGATCGGCGTCACCATCCTCAACCCGGTGCAGCCGGAGTGCATGGACCCCATCGAAGTGCGCAAGCGCTGCGGCACGCGGCTGGCCTTCGACGGGTGCATGGGCACGCAGAGCACCATGCCCTTCGGCACGGCCGAAGACGTGCGCCGGCGGGTGCGCGAGCTGGTCGCCGCGCTGGATGGCAGGCACGGCGGCCTGATGCTCTCGCCCACCCACGTGCTGGAGCCGGAAGTGCCGCCGGAAAACGTGGCGGCGTTCTACGACGAATGCGATCGGATCTGACCCCATCATTGTTGTCGTAGGGGCGAAGGGCCTTCGCCCCGTGACCGGCTCTGAATGCGAATTTCAACATCAGGCCTTTCCGGCTCCCGTGAAGGGGCGAAGACCCTTCGCCCCTACGATAACTTCCTGAGGTTATCCCCCGAGCCGTCTCTTTGCTGCCGCGGGGTGCTTTCCCGGCGGCGCAACCTGTGCTACAATGAAGTGAGACGGTGGGATTCGGTTGCAGATGTAAACAGGATGTAACAGGGCGTTCACTGAACCGTAACCCGAATCGGCGATAATGCATGCGTGCCAGGCCCTGGCGCGGAGACCAATTTCGCGAATGGAGTGTGTCGTTCATGACGGGAACCAAGCCGGTACTTGATTCCCCCCGGAGGCTGTCGGCGGCCGCGCGAAAGCGCCGCCGCGCGTCGGCGGTCAGGAAATTCTTCTTCGGGGTCTTCGCTGTCGTCGTCATTGCCATCGCCGCCCTCTGCGGCTATTTCCATACGTCCCCGATGGGGTTGATGCGCCTCTTCGGGCAGGGCGCGCAACTGCTGCATGCGACGGTCGTCCATACGCCGCCCTTCGAAGGCCGCACGCACGTCAACATCCTCATCCTCGGCACCGACGTAAACTTCGTCGACAAAGGCATCCCGCGCTCCGACACCATCAAGCTGGCCTCGGTGGACCTGAACAAGCCCAGCATCTCCATCCTGTCCATCCCGCGCGACACCTGGGTGGATATCCCCGGCTACGGCTACGCGAAGATCAACAGCGCCTACCAGCGCGGCGGCGACGTCGAGATCGACCGCGTCCGCAGCGCGCAGTCGGCAGTGGCCAATCTGCTCGGTGGCATCGCCGGCCAGGAGATCCCCATCGATTATTACGTGCGCATCCAGACCGGCGGGTTCAAGCGGATCGTCGACGCGCTGGGCGGCGTGGAGATCGACGTCGAGAAGCAGATGGATTACGACGACAACTATCAGAACCTGTATATCCATCTGAAACCGGGCCGGCAGGTGCTGAACGGCACGCAGGCGATGGGGTACGTGCGCTTCCGCCATGACCGTGAAGCCGATTACGGCCGCATGCGGCGGCAGGACCAGTTCATCCGCGCGCTGGCCGCCCAGCTCGAGAAGCCGGAGACGAAAGCCCGGCTGCCGCGGGTGCTGGGCGCGGTGGACAGCATGCTGAAGACGGACCTGGCGCTGAACGATATCCGCGCGATCAAGCGTATCGCGAGCACCCTTGGCATGGAGGGCATCCACACCATCCAACTGCCGACCAGGTCCGGCTGGCAAGGCCGCGCGGCGGTGGAGGAGGTGGTCGACTTCGCCGCGGCGCAGCAGGCCATCAGCGACCTGCTGAACGGCCCGCGGCCCACGGTGGTGGTGGTCAACGGCAGCGGCCGCCGCAGCCTGGCCCGCGCGGTGAGCGAAAAGATCGACAGCACCCGGTATAATGTGGTGGGCATCGGCAGCCTGCCCGAACCGGTGGAGACCACCGAGGTTCTCGCGGTGAAGCGCTGCCAAACCGAGGCGCAAGGCCTGGCCGAGCAGATCGGCGTGCCGGACGTGGATACC